>JBGVIG010000412.1:0-2631 GCA_045122995.1 Eubacteriales bacterium
ATCCGCCGTGAACAGACGGATATCGTGGTGAGAGCTTCCGTGGCGGCGGCAGGTGCCGAAGCAGATCGAAAAAAATGCAAAGATCTTGCAGAAACCATTGCGAAATACGAAGGGGACATCGCCCTTCTAAACGGAAGAATCGAAAAAGCGGAAGCAAAGATCGACGACTATAAACGTAAGGAAGCCGCGAGCAAAGAAAAACTGGACGCTTCCGATGTGAAAAAATCCACACTTGAAAAAAGCGCAAGGGAGCTTACAGAGAAAAAGAACAATCTTTTCCTTGATATCTCCCAGCGAAAACATAAAATCCAGAATCTTGTCCGCATGGAAGAACTTCTCGAAGGCTATTCGGGCGCGGTCAGATTCGTTCTCAAAGATCACAAGGACGGCAAGCTGACGCTGGCAAATGGCACGCCCGTGAAAATGTACGGACCCGTTTCCAAGCTGATCACCGTTCCCGATCAATATTCCGCGGCGCTGGAGGTGGCTTTCGGGCAGAGCCTGCAGAATATCGTCGTGGAAGGCGAAGATGATGCAAAGGCTTCCATCGCTTATCTTAAAAAGAAAAACGCGGGACGTGCGACGTTTTATCCCGTTGCCACTATGCGCGGAAACGAGGTTTCGGAAAACGAGATCCCCGTAGATGTGCGCGCGGGCTTTGTTTCTGTGGCATCTGCGCTGATTGATTGTGATGAAAAATTCCGCGGCATCATGCGAAGCCTTGTCGGCAGAATCCTTATTGCTACCGATATGGAAGCCGCAAATAAGATCGCGCGTGCGATCCGCTTCCGTTATCGTATCGTGACACTTGATGGTCAAGTGATCAATGCGGGCGGTAGCTTTACGGGTGGTTCGCTCTCTCAGGACGGCAGAATGCTTTCTCGCCGTGTGCAGATCGATAAGCTTGGAGAAGAAGTGAAAATGCTCGAAAAGAGCCTTTCCGATTGCGAAAAAGAAATGAAATCTCTCCAAAATGAGATGGCGGAAACCAAAAAGAACGAAAGCAGTATCCTTTCTTCTGCGGCGGCGCTGAAAACGATGCACGATGCCGAGCAGACACAGCTTACCGTGCTTTGCTCCAACCGCGATGCACAGAAGAATACGCTTGCCTCTCTTGCGGCAGAGCGTGCTCTCCTTTTGGAAAAAGCAGAACGCGCACAAACAGATATCGGTGATATCGGCAAGAAAAAAGAAGAATACCAAGCGGCGCTTGCGGAAGCGGAAAAGACGGTCGCGATGCTTTCGGAGCAGAGAACCGTGCAGAGCGCTTCGCTTGAGCGCGCAAGAAGCGCGCGTGCGGAGATCACTGTGAAGATGGCTAAGGCGGAAGCAGGACTTTCCATGCTTACCGAAATGCGTGAAAACGCACAAAAACGCCTCGAGGAGATCGAAAATACGATCGCGGAGCTTCGTCTTTCCTCGGCTGGCGCAGAAGAAAAGATCCGTCTTTATGCGGAAGATATTCTTCGTATGCGCGAAGAAGTGAAAAAGATCCAAGCGGAGCTTTCGGAAAGCGAAAACAAAAAGGGCGAATTTGCGCTTCGCACCGCAGAGATCGAGAAAAAACTCAATGAGCTTCGCATCAAAACGCGCGATATCAGCGATCGCCGCGATCTGCTTTACCGTACTTATACCAAGCTTGAAAGCGAATTTGAATCCAAACGCGGAGAGCAGGAAAAGCTTCTCGCTTTCCTTTGGGACGAATACGAGCTTTCTTACAGCGATGCTTATAAAAAATGTACCGAAAAGGTCACCAAAGAAACCAGAAATGAGGCTGTTGCGGCACAGAACCGCTATAAAAATCAGCTTCGCGCACTCGGGGCGGTCAACGTGAACGCCATCGAGGAATATAAGAGCGTCAAAGCGCAGTTTGACGATATGACATCCCAGATCACCGACCTCAAGGTTTCCAAAGAAAATCTGCTTTCCATCATTGCTTCGCTTGAAGAAACGATGTGCCGCGATTTTCTGGATACCGTGGCGGAGATCAACATCAACTTCGGAAAAGTTTTCGGCGAGCTTTTTGGCGGCGGACACGCAGAAATTACGCTTTCCGATCCCGAAAACGTGCTGGAAAGCGGCATCGACATCAACGTAGCGCCCCCCGGTAAGGTCATCAAGAATATGTCCTTGCTTTCGGGTGGTGAGCAATCCTTCGTTGCGATCGCGCTTTACTTTGCTATTATGAAGGCAAATCCCACACCGTTCTGTATCCTTGACGAGATCGAGGCGGCACTGGACGAGGTGAACGTGGATAAATTTGCCGATTATGTGAAAAACTATTCCGACAAAACGCAGTTTGTGATCATCACACACCGACGCGGCACGATGGAAGCGGCAGAACGCCTTTACGGTGTTACCATGCACGAAAAGGGCATTTCCGATATTATTTCTATCGACGTTTCCGAGATCGAACAGAAGATCGGTGTGGCGTTGCAATAAACATACAAAAGAAAGGAAAATCATCTTATGGGATTTTTTGATAAACTCAAAGCAGGTCTTGCCAAGACAAAAAAAGCGTTCGTCGCAGGTATCGACGCTATTTTCGGCAGCTACCGTGACGTTGGCGACGACCTCTTTGATGAGCTGGAAGAGCTTCTCATCACCTCGGATATCGGCGCGGAAACCGCG
>JBGVIG010000413.1:0-4038 GCA_045122995.1 Eubacteriales bacterium
AAAATGACGATCACGGAGGCGGTCGCTTCCGATACGATCGCGTCTTCTTTGACGACGCCTATCGTGGATTTTGTTCCGACGGACGGCGAGGACACATCGTCTTTTGAAGAGCCGATTTTTGAGCCCGTGGCAGATACCACGGTGGCGCCGACAGAAACGGAAATGACGACCGCCGAAACCACAACGATAGAAACGACGACCGAAACCACTACCGTGCAAACAACGGTGCAGGAAACGACGGTCGAAGAAACGATTGTGGAATCTACTACGGAAACGACCGCGGAAACCGCTCCCGTCATTGAAACGGTGACGGAAGAATCTTATCGTTACATTCCTTATGATACGAGCTATGTTTATTCCGAGGATTACGAGGAAGGTGTGCGCATTGTTTTCAGCGAAGGCAAACGCGGAAAAATTTGCGTGATCACAACAAAGATCTATGAAAACGGCAAACTTGTGGATACACAAACGGCGGAAAAGACGATTTCTTCTCCCCAAGACCGCGTGATCATCATCGGCACGGCGCCGAAAATCACGATCACCACCGAAACGGTGACAGAAAAAACAGACGTTTTGCCATTTGCTACCGTTTACGAATACGATGATCATCGCTATGATGATGACGTTATCGTTCTCGAAGAGGGCAGCGATGGTTATACGATGCGCGAATACTTGATTACTTATGAAAACGGCAAAGAAGTTTCCAAGGTGCTTTGTGCTGAGGAAGCGGTGGCGATGATACCGAGGAGAATACTTGTCGGTACAAAGCCCTCTATCACCCACGAAACACTCACGCAAACGAAGGACACGGTGCCTTTTGATACCGAATACGTTTATGACGATACTTTGGACGAGGGTACGCAAATCGTAAGGCAGGAGGGTGCAGACGGTTACACGGTGCTTTCCTATCGTGTGACATACTATCGCGGTGAGGAAAAAGCGCGTGAGCTTACGGATACCGTCGTGTATCCCCCGCAAGCGAAGATCGTTGTGATCGGCACGAAAGAGATTCAAAAAGAAGAAACCTTCGGGCTTCCTTACATAGATGCCGCACACGGCGGTGTGGATTACAATGTGACACAGCATTACGGCAACAATGGCCATGGCGGTATGGATATCGCGGTTTGGTATGGCGATCCTATCGTTTCGATCAAAAGCGGCAAGGTCATCGCGGCCTATGACGAGGGCGATTTTGGCAAGGATAACATTCTTTGGACTTATGGTACTTACGTCGTGATCGAGCATGAGGACGGTGTGCGTTCCTATTACGCGCATCTCTCAGATCGGACTGTGAGCGTTGGCGACACGGTTTCCAAAGGTGAGATCATTGGCTATAGCGGCAATACCGGCAGAGTCAATCCCATGCCGAGTGCCTCGAATCCTTTGGCGGGAACGCATCTACATTTTGAAATTCGCGTCTGGAACGGATACGGCTACTCCACGACCGATCCCAGAAATTATCTCCCCGGCTGGTGGGGCTGACGGGCAGTGCCCGTACCCAATTGCCGCCGTATCGTAGTTTGTGTGAATTTCGAATTCCTCCACGCCAATGATCGCCGCATATATAAATAATGTAAAAAACAAAAAATAAAAATAAAATTATTTCAGAAAGGTTTGGGTCTTGATTATGACAGATTACAAATGGTACGGACACTTTAATGCGGACAGTTCCTATACCATCACGGAGCCGGAAACGCCCCGTCATTGGTATAACTACTTCTTCAACGATGAGTATGTATCCTTCACCTCTCAGGTCGGCTTTGGCGAAGGCGTTTGCCAGGACGACATGGGCAGAAGAATCCAGCTCTTCTCCAACCGCAACATTTTCGTAGCGGAGGAGGGTGCTTACTGGAGCCTTTTCGGTTTGCCGCTTGATTATGGCTACACCAATTATTCCTGTGATCACGAATGTGGTTCCAGCACCATTCACCTTACATACAAAGACGTCGCAAGTGACGTTCGTATGTTCGTTCCCAATGAAGGCAGACGTGAACTTTGGAGCATCACGCTCACCAACAAAGGCACGGAAGAGAGAACCTTGAACGTGGTTTCCTATGCGAAAACAGAAGTTGACGGCGCATACCGTCCGCAGGCATATAATCTCGGCCAGGGTGGCTTTATGGAGGATAAACAGGCCGTTTGGGCAAAAGATTACCGTCCTCTTTGGTCTGCAAAGAATCGCAAGATCTGGTGCTACATGACCTCTTCCGAAGCGGTGACCGGCTTTGATGCTCGCCGCAATGCGTTCATCGGTCCTTACGGTGATGAACAGCACCCCGTAGCACTTCGTAAAAACAGCGCTTGTGCCAACAGCGATTGTAACTCTGAAAAGCTTTGCCTTGCACTTCAGAGCACCGTGACACTTCAGCCCGGTGAAACCAAGACTGTCCATTTCCAACTTGGCGTGGCGCTTGATCCCGAAGAGATCGTATCTCCCACTTGTGAAGGCGTTGATGCGGAATTCGCTGCTATGGAAGCAAAATATGCTGACGTTCTCAGCGGTGTTTCCATCAAGACACCTTGGGAAAACTTCGACCACTTGATCAACGGTTGGATGAAATATGCGGCAGATATGGGCTCTCGTTGGGCGCGTGTTCGTCACAACGGCTATCGCGATATGACAAGTGACACGGAGTGTCTTGCTTGTGTCAATCCGAAGCTTGCTTGGGAAAGAATGAAACGCGTTCTGACCTATCAGTATCAGAGCGGTTATGCACCTCGTACCTTTGCGGACGGCAGAATCAAAGACAATAACTTCGCAGATAACACTGTTTGGATGACTTATGCTGTCAACACCATCATCAAAGAACTTGGTGATCCGAACCTTCTTTATGAAGAAATTAAATTCAACGATACAGAAGAAACGTATTCTGTTTACGAGCACATCAAACGCTCCGTAGACTTCCTCTATAATTTCCAGGGCCTTTACGGACTGGTTCGTATCTGGGGCGGTGACTGGAACGACTGTATCAACTATGCCGGTCTTAAAGGCAAGGGCGTTTCCGTATGGCTTTCCATCGCATGGGTAAGAGCGGGCAAGATGTTCGCGGAAGTTGCTCGTATGCTCGGCAAGGAAGAAGACGCAAAGCTTGCTGACGAACGCGTTGCGACCATGACCGAACGCATTGAAAAATACGGCTATGATGAAAAGGGCGGTTACTACATTTATGCGCGCACTGACGATGATATCATCATGGGTGCGGCTGATTGTGATGAAGGTCAGATCTTCCTCAATCCTCAGCTTTGGGCGGTTCTTGCAGGCCTTGAAAAGGGTGCGGCTGTTATGGATCGTGCGGAAGAAATCCTTGAAACACCGATCGGTATTCGTCTTTCCTATCCCGCATATTCCTATCAAAGACCTTATATCGGTTCTATGGCTGAAAAATTCCCCGGCGTTCAGGATAACGGCGGTATCTATCTCCATCCCTCTGCTTGGAAGCTTGCTGTTGACGCGCTTATTCGCCGTCCCGACCGTGTAGAAGAAGGTCTTCGCAAGATGCTCCCTTGGGACCACAGCTATGACGATGGCACCGTTTCTCAGACTTGTGGCGAACCTTATGCGATGTATAACTCCTATTTCGCTCCCGAAACAGGCTATCGTGCAGGTACTCCCGGTCAGAGCTGGCGTACAGCTTCCAGTTCCTGGATGCTCAAGAGCGTTGTCGAATTCATTTTCGGTATGCACCCCGAAATCGAAGGTCTTCGCATTGATCCTTGTCTGCCGCTTTCTTGGAACGAATGCTCCATCAAGAAAGTGATGCGCGGCTGCACCTTTGACGTTCACTTCACAGGTAACGGTGAAGGCTCCGACGTGCTCGAGATCCTCGTTGACGGCGTGAAAATCGATGGCAACATCATCGCTCCCGTTGCAGGCAAGACCATGAAGGTAGAAGTAAAACTCGGCAAGAAATAATCTGTTTCCCCTCGCGGATTTCGCGAGGGGATTTTTCTTGAAAAAACAGCAGGGGTTGCAATTTTGGTGATAATGTGTTATACTAAAATGAGTGACATTCTTACTTGGATTGAAGGAGAACGATT
>JBGVIG010000414.1:0-5072 GCA_045122995.1 Eubacteriales bacterium
ACTTACGTTAACTTACATATGAAGGACAAAATCTGAAAAGTCTTTGAAAATGCTAAATATTTCTAAAAAAATTGCAAAAATAAAATCGCAATTATTACAAAGACAATCGCGATTTTTACATAGTATTTTGCAGAATTAAAAGGCATTTGAAGCAAAAAGAAGCTGGTTATTTCGCAATGAAATTGCGGAATAACCAGCCTTCTCGTATTTCACTATTATATTAGCTAAAATAGGTCATCGTTCTAAAAAATCGAGGCAATTCAAAAGATATTTGTGAACAAATTGTAAATAAAGCTGAGAAAGTGAGACATTCGTCATCGTTTTACGAGTAAATAAATAGAGAGCGGCTTGGAAGGATCCGTTGTATGCGGTAAAATATTCGTATACACGGGATTTCTGAGCATTGGCTAACGCGCAGACGCGTCCGCGTAAGCTAAATTCTCTCGACAAGATTTTGCTTTTCTTTCGTGAAAGGAACGGTCACTTCAATGTTAGTTTTATCTATGGCAATGCTCGAGATGCCGGACAGATCTTTTTTCGAGCAGATATATGAAAAATACGCCGATGACATTTTCCGACGAGCGCTCAGCATCCTGAAAAATACGCAGGATGCTGAAGACGTGATGCAGAATACGTGGACGAGCGTAGCAAAAAACATATCGTTTTTCCGTGCAAAGGGAGATAGCGCCGTGCGCGCGTATCTGCTGCGCATCGCAAGGAACCAATCGATCACGCTCCTGCGCGAAAGGCAAAAGGAGGAAATCTATATTTCTGATGCGGATATCCTCGATATGCCCGATGAGGACAGCGTGGAATCGAAACTTCTTGATGCTTGCAGTGAAATGAAAGTGAGCGACATTCAAGCCGCTGTGCAAGCACTGCCCGTGCCGTATCGAGATATCTTAATCATGTTTTATCTGCACGAAAATTCGACGCGTGAGATCGCATCGTTCCTCGGCATGAACGAAAGCACCGTTCGCACAAGACTTTCGCGAGGGCGGGAGAGGCTCATAAGACTTTTGGAAAGGAGGATGTCACATGACTGAAAAAGAAAGACAAGGAATGGAAAAGCTTCGCGCTGCTATGATGGAAGATGACGCACTTCTTTTGCAGGAATATCAGCCTATGGAAGGCGAAATCCACCACTCAAGGGAATACCTTCGCCGCATGAAGGAGTTGCAAAAAGCAAGCGGGAAGCATCGTCTAAACATTTTAAGTCCTTTTAGCAAACGAGTCGCGGCGGCGATCCTTCTTTTCATCGTCGTTGGAGGTGGACTCATGAGCGTTTCCGCTGTCCGCAAACCGATCGCGGAATTCTTTGTGAACGTGCGTGCCGGCATCATTGAGCTTTTTTGCCCCGAGGACGAGAGCGCGCCCACGACCATCGAGGAGGTCTACACGCTTTCGCATCTGCCCGATGACTGCGCGTGGCTTACGCAATCAATCGGTGAAAAAGAAGTTTCCACGACATGGACCTCGGATTTTGTGACGGTTACGCTCGTGCAAGAAACGCTAGATAGCCGACTTTATATCAATAATGAATTCACAAGATTCGAGATCAAAGAGATCATGGGCAGACAGATGGCAGTCATCGAACGCTACGATCTTCGCATCTATTTTTGGAATACAGAAGAATATGCGTATCAACTGATCGTCCAAGGCGTTTTTTGGGAGGAGGACTGCCTTCGTATGCTGAATTCACTCGTGATCGACGAAACAAAAACCATTAAGAATGGAGAATGATAAAAATGAAAGATAAATTGATATCTATGCTTTTGCTATTGTGTATGGCAGTGCCCATCGTGGCGGCTTGCGGCGTGGTGAAACCACCCGTGGAAAATACAACGACAGGTGGCGTACAGATTCTTGAAGCAACGACGCATACCGAAGAAACTACCCTTCCCGAAACCTCCGGAAAAACGGGAACGACAGAAAATACGGATATTCACGGCACGGAGGAAACGACCACTGCCGAAACGGCGCAGACGATCACGCTTCTTCCAACCGTCAATCCCTTGGAAGCGGCACCCGATGTCAGTTATCGCAATGTAACGACACTGGTTCCTTATGAGGATGGTATCGCTGTGATCGCAAACAGAGAACTTCGCTATTTTGATATTGAAAGAGAGGAGCTATACCTTACCTGTCAAGACCCCGCATGCGACCATACGGATGACAAAATGTGTATCTCCGGTATTTTCGGCTATAGTCGCACATACTCCAGCTATTTCCAAAATTTTGTTTATTGCGAGTATAATGGCAGATTTTATATTCCACGCGGCCAGAAGATTTTTTCGTATAAGGCGGATGGTACGGACCTTACTTTGGAATACTCCTTCGGCGATATAGGCGCGCTTTCCAAGCCTACCTACCTCAACAATTATTTTTTCCAGTTCACTGCTTACGAAAATTACATTTATTTCGTTTATGGCAATGACGACGGTTTGTATCGCTATAATGTGGACACGAAGACATTGGAAACGGTCATTGAGGATTACCGATACAATTTTTACGTCATCACAGAAGGTGGACTTCTTGCTGAGTGTTGTCGCTATGAAGGCACGACTATTGTGGAAAAATATATCGTGATGGCTGATGCAGATGGCAAAAATGCAAAAAAATTGGATGTTTTTGATATGGAAAAGTCGCATAGCTTCGTTGGGACTGCTATCTATCACGACGGCATCTATTATGGCTCTATGTCTGACGGGACCAATGAAAATTCTCACATCGTGACGTTTGATCCCAAGACAGGCGATATAAAAACGCTTACCTCATGCACGGGCTATTACCGTGTGAATCTTCTTGCCGTAACAGATGACATGATTTATTTCAATGAGAGCGACGTCATGAGTCAGCAAGTTTGGTGTGTTCCCATTTTGGGCGGAGAACCGAAGCTTGCGTTTTCTCCCTTGTCGTATCATATGGGGCATGAGGTCTATACACCGCCGCATGAAAGGGAAAATGATGAAACCTTCCATTTGGCAGATATCTATTTTCTGTCGGAAGATAAGGTTATCATCGGCGGTATGGATTTTGAATACGTTCCCATGTATATCGCGGATGTTAAGGACGATGGCACGTTTACGAATATCCGCAGAATCCCGCTGAAGAGTGATCGCTACGTTTCCGCAGAACCTATCGAGAGAGTAGAGATCACGCCCGGAGAGGATATTCCAAGCGGTCACCTTGACGATTTTGTAGAATTTCATTATTACTCGGATGGCGCGATCCGCCGTACAAAATCTCTGATGTACGACAATATGTATGCAGGCAATCTTGCTATTCAATTCAGGGTTGTTGGCATCGACCACACCGAGGATAAAAACGCGACCTATTACCATGTGCGTATTCTCCGCGTTTACGGCATGGAGGAAGACGAATATGACACGGAAAAGATCTATCTTCTCAAATACAACGGCACGCCCGCATATCCATATTACGACCGTCTGCCGCTGGAGTTTGCCAAGGATTATCTCATCGCGGCAAGCCGCACCTTTGATCAGAAGCCGTATCTCTCTATGTCGCAAGTAATGTCACTCTCCTATGAGGATAGCAAGATCTATGTTTACAGCCCCAATTACGACCTTTGCATGCTTATGTGCGCAGAAAAGATCACGAATCCCAACGAGAATCAGATCTTTAAGGCAGATAAGCACGGAAAACACATCGCCTCCGCCAACAGTCGCGGACTTGGACTTGAAACCTATGACTACAAATGCGAGCTTTACGCTTTGCTTGCCGAGGTCTGGGAAATTGAATAAGGGTTTATATGTTTAAGAAATTGCTCGCACCAAAACGGTGCGAGCAATTTTCTTTTAAACAAAAAGTAATCGCAAAACCAGCTACTATTCGCGCACTCATTGAGAACGAAGTTTTTATCATGATATCGCATCTTACATAATTGTGTTAAGAAAAGAATTGGTATTTGGAGAAAGGAGGAATCTCAATGCGCATAAAAATATAAGCGCAAAATATCGATTCTTTTTAACGAATGTAAACCGTTCGTCAAGCGGTTTTATTGCCTAGCTCGGCTCAGACCATCTGATGAAATAGAGCCATCGACAGTTTAACAGCCGAAAGGATGAAAAATCGGTGCAAAGGAGGAGTATAAATGGGGAAAAAACGCCAGCATAAGCAAACTATCACTCAGCAAATCATGGCGGACGTATATGCCAAATTAGCAGCACATGAGCATGATTTGACGCGTAAACAATATGC
The DNA here is from genome assembly GCA_045122995.1 of Eubacteriales bacterium. GTDB lineage: Bacteria > Bacillota > Clostridia > Oscillospirales > CAG-272 > QALR01. Next base: position 4,222 of record JBGVIG010000414.1, read on the forward strand.
CCGGCAAACGAAACAGTATATCAAATTTTGTAGAGAAAAATATAATGCGCGCACATTTGAGGAATGCTCAAAACACATTCAAAATTACAGTGATCATCTTCAAAGAGAAAACTACACCGCATCAACAATTCACACATATTTAGCAGCAGTCTGCAACGTTTTTGAAATAAAATTAGACACAATATCAAAGCCGACACGCCATGTGGCAGATTACCAAAAAGGTCGCAACAACACTCTTCAAAACGCAGAAAACGATTTAAATAATCCCAAACACACATATATTGTAGAATTTCAACGTTGTGCGGGTTTACGCCGCAATGAACTCATGCATTTAAGAGGGGGTGATTTGATTAGAGATGAAAGTGGGTATTTGTGCATTCACATCCGCAAAGGAAAAGGCGGTAAAACGCAGTATCAGCGGATATTGCCTGAAGATGAAGAATTTGTCGTTAGTTATTTTGAAAATATAGCCCCAGAAGAGAAAATTTTCGACGTCAAATATTTCAAAAACGATTTGAATTTACACGCTTTAAGAGCTGAATCTGCACGCAGATATTACAATTATCAATTACAAAAAATGAAAGAAAATCCTTCTTATCGTGCGCAATTAGAAAAAGAAATACACGCTCGCTGGAACGAAATGAACAAAAACAAAAACGGAAAAATCAAGCCTTTTATCGCGCAAGAAATGTACGGAGTGTACACGCTTCGCAGCAAAAATCGCGCTTTAGCAAAGCAAAAAGGTCTGCCCGTGCATTATGACAAAACAGCTCTTTTAGCCACATCAATTTTCAAACTTTCTCATTGGCGCAACGACGTGACAATTTCATCATACATGCTTGCTTAACAAC
>JBGVIG010000415.1:0-5697 GCA_045122995.1 Eubacteriales bacterium
ACTTCTTTTTTTGGTGAAATTAAACAAATTAAGAAGCTGCCGTTTGACAAGAAGACAACTTTCACAAAAAAAGAAAAACCACCGTTTTTTACGCAAAAAAACGGTGGTTTTTGCTAATATTTAATTTTATTGATATGATTATATCCATTTTTATTAGTGAAACTTTTGAAGTTCTTAAGCAATGATTCCGCCAAACAAAATCCGATCATTTTCATAAAAAACAACGGATTGACCGGGTGTGATCGCACGCACAGGGTGGTCAAAACGAACCTCTGCGGTGTCCCCAACAATGCGCACGGTCGCCATTTCCGGCTTTGCCGCATAGCGTATTTTTGCCTCGGCTCGAACCTCTTGATACTCTCCGGGAACAAGCTTCATAAAGTTCAAATGACTACAGGTAAGCCTATCCGAAAAGATGCGTCTTTCATCATCAGCAAGCGTGACGGTGTTCTTTTGCGGATCAATGGAAACAACAAAGGCAGGCTTGCCAAGAGAAATACCGAGGCCTTTTCTCTGACCAACGGTATAGCGAATGATGCCCTCATGTGTGCCGAGCTTTTTTCCGTCCATATCCACAAAATTGCCTTTCGGAAATTTGCCGACAGCATTTTCGATGTAGGATACATAATCATTGGACGGAATAAAACAGATCTCCTGGCTCTCTGGTGTGTCTGCCGCAGGAAGTGCGAGTTCTTTGGCTTCTGTTTTGATATCCGCTTTCGACATCTTACGAAGCGGAAACGCCAACATCGAAAGTTGCTCTTGTGTCAAGCGCCAAAGAACATAGCTTTGATCTTTTCTTCGATCGTCCGCTTTTTCAATATAATATCTTCCTGTTTCTTCGTCCTTGCCGACGTTCACATAATGTCCCGTTGCCACGTGGGCGATTCCCTGCTCTTTGGCAAAGTCACAAAGAGAAGCCACTTTTACATAGCGATTACAAATCACACAAGGATTCGGCGTTCTTGCCGCCGTATATTCCGAAAGAAAATCCTGAATGACAATATCACGAAATTTTTCTGTGCAATCGATCACATGAAGAGGCACGCCGACCGATTCCGCCGCGAGCTTTGCCCCTTCGATGTCCGTATTTTCACTCATTTTGAGAATGGCACCGACCACGTCATAACCCGCGCGCTTCAAAGCAAGCGCTGAATAGGTGCTGTCAATGCCGCCACTCATGCCGAGCAATATTTTCTCTGCCATATCAAACCTCCGAAATCAGCGAAAAGATTCTGCCGCCGCAACGGCAAGTCTATCGCATCGTTCGTTATATTCATGCCCATTGTGACCGCGGATCCAAACGAAATCCACCTTGTGAACAGAAAGAAGCATCAAGATTTCTTCCCACAAATCAGGGTTGAGCGCAGGCTTTCCATCGCCCTTTTTCCAGCCTTTCGCCTTCCAGGATTTTGCCCAGCCTTTTGTGATCGCGTCCACAAGATATTTAGAATCCGACCAAAGCTCTACTTCACAAGGCTCTTTCAGTGCACGAAGTCCTGCGATCGCCGCAGAAAGCTCCATGCGATTGTTTGTGGTCAGCGCCTCACCGCCCGAAAGCTCTTTTTCCACGCCGCCGTAAACGATGATGCAACCCCAACCGCCGGGTCCGGGATTACCCTTGCAGGCACCGTCCGTATACATTTTTACCTTTTTCATATAGTTCTCCGATTTCTATTTGATGATTGCCTCAAATCGTCACCGTTATTCCTTCGTCTTGTGATTGTCTTGCCGCAAGCGCGGTCTTCGTCGCGAAGAACGTATCCTCGGCAGACACACGACATTTGCCTTTTCCCTTGATCTCAAGAATAAATTCCTCGAAAAGCTCTGTTTCGGTGTTCACAAGAGGAAGTTCTCTCTCCCCTTCCCCATCAATGACGTAAACTTTACCCCCACGCACTTCCAAAATGCCCTTTTCACCGACAAGGCGCAAACGATCATCATCATGTGTTGGTGCCATCTTCGGACGCATGACATCTGCCGAAACCGATGCCATTCTACCGCCTTCACAAGCAAACACACAAAGCGTGGAAGCTTCCATCGTGCCGTTGCCTGCATTGCAAGCAGTGCTGCCATATGCTGTCGCCGCAATCGGTTTCAAACCGCCGATGCGTTCCACCCATTCGATGGCATGGATCGCCACCCACGGGATCGTACCGCCATAGCGCTTACGATCGGAATAAAATTTCTCGCGGTTACCCATACGGTAAGATTTCTGCGCGTTGGCAAGACGAATATCCCCCAAAGCACCACTTTTCACAAAGCGATATGCTGTTTCGAAATGGGGCAGATAATCAATGCCAAACATACCCGTAAAGCAAAGATTTTTCTCTGCTGCATATTTTTCTTTCATTTCATAATATGTTTTTTCGAGAAGCGCAAGCGTTTCAAGGTCTGTTGCCACGGGCTTTTCACAAAAGACGGAAATCCCCATTTGGAGTGCTTCCATCGCGATCTTGCCGTTATCCGCCATGACGGTATTGATCACAGCAACGTCGGGTTTTTCCTGCACGAGCATTTCTCGATAGTCCTCATAGATCTTCGGCGCGAAGCCGAATCTTTCCAAGTTTTTCATTGCGCGTTCGCGACGATCCTCCGCATCAGGAAAAGCAATGCCCGCAAAGTCCATGCCATATTTTTTCGCCGTCGAGAGTGCATACGCATAATGGCCGATCGTGCCGATCTGAACAAGTTTCATAAGAGCCTCCTCTTTCAGTTTCCTTTGATTTTATCCCAATAAAGCTTTGCCGCTTGCTCTGTTTTGTTCTCGCCGTAAGTGTAGAAATGCGCGTTTTTCAGATCCTCGGGCAAATACTGCTGTTTGATATAATGATTCGGATAATCGTGCGGATAGAGATAATTTTGTCCTTTTTGAGAAGAATTTTCTCCATCGAAATGTACGTTTTGTAAACAACGAGGGAATGTTGCCCCCTTCCCTGCAGCGACAGCGTCGGTCGCGGCATGAAGCCCAAGATAAGCAGAGTTGGATTTAGGAGAGGTAGCAAGAAGAACCGCCGCATTGGCAAGCGGAATCTTCGCTTCGGGAAGTCCAAGCTCTCTTGCACTTTCCACACAAGAGCGCACAATCACCGCCGCCATCGGATAAGCAAGACCGATATCCTCACTGGCAATGACCTGCAAACGGCGACAAACCGAGATCAAATCACCACCGGCAAGCAGCTTGGAAAGATAAAAAAGCGTCGCGTCCGGATCCGATCCGCGAATAGACTTTTGCAAAGCAGAAAGCAGATCATAATGCCCATCGCCATCTTTATCAAAACCCGCCATGCCCATCACCTCAGGCAAAAACGCGCGAACCGTTTCTTCCGTGATCTCATCGTAAACGCTGGCAATGTTTTCATAAAGTCCCACCGCGCGTCTGGCGTCCCCTGCCGCTGCCGAAACGATCATCGAAAGCGCATTTTCTTCCAAGGAAACGATTTTACCCGTTTCTTCAGAAAAGATCTTTGCTGCGCGACGCACTGCCATTTTCAGATCATTTGCCGTCAGCGGTTTGAATTCAAAGACAGCCGAACGAGAAATGATCGCAGGATAGATATAAAAATAAGGGTTTTCCGTTGTGGAAGCGATCAAAGTGATCCTTCCGTTTTCAATAAATTCAAGCAAGGATTGTTGTTGTTTTTTATTAAAATATTGCATCTCATCGAGATAAAGAAGCACACCGCCCGTACCGAGAAGCGAGCCGCTTTCAGCGATGACAGTCTTTACGTCAGCAAGACTTGCGCTCGTGGCATTGAGCTTATACAGCGTTTTTCCTGCCGCCTTGGCAAGAATATTTGCCGCCGTGGTCTTGCCCGTTCCCGAAGGGCCGTAAAAAATCATATTCGGGATATGCCCCACCTTTTGCATTTTCTGAAAAATGCCGTCCGCACCGAAAAGCTTTTGGTCGCCCACCATATCGGTAAAGCTTTCGGGGCGCACTTTATCTGCCAAGGGTTGCTGTAACATAGCCGATTCTCCTTTATTTCACACAGTTAAAATCCCGAAAAGGACAAATTTCGCATTTCGGCTTTTTTGCATCGCAAACTTCTCTACCAAACATCACGAGTCTATGGCAAAAATCCGTCTGTTTTTTCGGCTCCACGATCTTCACAAGTGCTCTTTCCACCTTTTCGGGCACATCGCTTTCCACAAGACCAAGTCTTCCCGAAATACGGATGCAATGCGTATCCGCTACGATACCGGGAATTCCGTAAATATCACCAAGAATGAGGTTTGCGATCTTGCGTCCCACACCCGGAAGTGCCAAAAGCTCTTCCATCGTGTCAGGAACGCGACCGTCATATTCCTCACAAACGATCGCAGAGAATGCCTTGATGCTTTTCGCCTTGCTGACATGAAGTCCGCAGGGACGGATCAATGCTTCTATATGAGAAAGCGGCGCGTCCGCCATCGCGCGAGCTGTGGGATAATGGGCAAAAAGATCTTCACAGACGATGTTCACACGCTCGTCCTTGCATTGCGCAGAAAGACGCGCCATCACGAGCAGCCGCCACGGATCGCCTTCATAATGAAGCGCACAAAGCGCTTCGGGATATCTTTCTTCCAAAACGGCAACAACTGTCGCCGCCCGTTCTCTTTTTTCGTTTTCACCTAGCATAGGACATTCTCCTTTCTCCATAAAATCAAAATTGCAGCCAATCCATCGGGGAAAGAGCAAATTCTTCTTTCAAAAGCGTTGTCAGGGTTGCCGCAGGAAGCCCCACTACGTTATAAAATTCACCATTTATCGTTTCCGCAAAGGAAGCTCCCTTCATCTGAATCGCGTAAGAGCCTGCTTTCCCCATCGGTTCTCCGGATTCCACGTAAGCCATGATCTCCTCTTCGGAAAGCTCACGGAATTTCACGTCGGTACGCGCGCATCGGGTAGCAATTCTTCCTTTATAATATATAGCCAGTCCCGAAAGCACGGAATGCCAGGAATCAGAAAGCATACCGAGCGTCAGAATGGCATGTGCTTCATCGAGCGGTTTGCCAATGATCAGATTGCGAAAGACAACCACCGTGTCTGCGGCGATCACCAAAGTGTTTTCATAAAGCTCACCCTTGTCTTTCAAAAGAGCGAGAACTGCTTCGCATTTTTTCGTTGCCGTCCTGATCACGTATTCGTCCGCCGTGGCACAGCCGTCAACATTTTCGTCCGCGTCAGAAACCACCACGCGAAAATGAGCGCCGAGCAGTTCCAAAATTTCTTTTCTTCGCGGCGAGGACGATGCCAATACGATGTCGAGTTTTTTCATTTTTTGTTCCTTATATATTGATGTGATTATAATCTCTTGAATTTAGTTTTTGCGGGCAAACGTTTTTCTGCCTGGAAAATGATGGTATCCACCATGCGAGGTGTTTCATCGGTAAAAATCATATGCGAGAAAAGTCCCGCGATGGGTTTGTCCACCATATAAAAAGGCACGCTGTTATAAAGCACGTTGCGGTGCTTATATTCTCTGCCGAGAAGAAATTCCGCGCCCGTGCGGTCTTTCAAGGGGGAGAAACGGTGCGTTTCGCAATAACGGCAAACAGCAGACGTTTTGATCTGCGTATAGTTATCACGGATCGCGCATTTTTCCATCGTCATCAGCGGCAATCTTCCATAAACAACGTAGCCCTTCGGAATCCCGACGGAAAGTGCCGACGTCACGGAAACGCCGATCTCGGGCGAGAGCACGATGGAACGGA
>JBGVIG010000416.1:0-2374 GCA_045122995.1 Eubacteriales bacterium
GAAGACGCAATTCCATATTCCGCGCCGAAATATCCCGGGAAAATGACCTTTTTGATGTCATTTAAGATTTCAATGATGATTTCTCTGTTCGGTAATACGCAGTTCCCGGAAGAGATGGTTTTATTCTTTATATAATCATCAGACAGCGCGCTGGCCGCACATTGAATGACGTCGTCAACTTTCATCATGATCATTCCTTTTCAAAATAGATTTTATATTATTATGATATCATATTTTGGAGGAATTGTCTATTCTTTTTTTGCTTTTACAGATGAATTTTTAAAACAAAAAAGAGGCTGTTCTTTAAATCAGCCTCAATAAATCTATATGATCGGTACTCCGCAGTAATAAGTTATTTGCACAAGAACGTACAATTGGAGTCCTGTATGTGAAACAGACGATTTTTATTTAATCATTAAAAGTATCAAGAACACCGTTATGCGGTATAATTTGCTTCTGCAGCCGCGCGAATATCGGCAATCGCTTTTTCTGCGTCGTCAGCACGGAATACAGAAGAACCTGCAACCAAAACATTTGCACCGGCAGCCGCTGCAATTGCCGCACTTTCTGCATTGATGCCGCCATCGACCTCAATGTCAATTTCGTATCCGCCAGATTTGATCATGTTTCGCAAACTACGAACATTTTCCATGGTTTCAAGCATGAATTTTTGACCGCCGAATCCAGGTTCCACAGTCATAACCAAAACCATATCCAAATAAGGCAGAAGCGGTTCCAAAACGAAAGCGGGGGTGGCTGGTTTGATAGAAACTGATGTTTTTATACCAGCGCTACGAATCATCTGCAAAACTTCTTCGTGATTTTCACAGCTTTCATAGTGGAAAGTGATGATATCTGCACCTGCATCAATAAACTTATCAATATAGCGTGCAGGGTTTTCGATCATCAAGTGAACGTCAAAAATGAGTTTGCTTTGTTTGCGGACGGATTTGATAATATCCGGACCGAAAGAAATGTTCGGAACAAACAGACCGTCCATAACATCTAAGTGGAGCAATTCCGCGCCTGCGTCTTCTACTCTTTGAACTTCTTCGCCGAGCCTTGAAAAATCACAAGCCAGTACCGACGGGGAAATTTTAATCACAATAGCCTCCTTGATTGCCGCACATGTAGCGAAGCAATACTGTATAAATTTATTTTTGGACAAAACCTACCCGCTTTAGTTGATTTAATATGTAAGCAAGGCGATTTTGGCAATTACAAAATCAGAAGCATCAATTTTCCGTATCGAGAGGAAAGTATCACAATGACCGCAACAGCCATATGATAACAACGGAATGTCCAATTCGTCGGCGGAATCGCATGGTATTCGCAACAAAGAGAATGATGTAAATAATTTTTATGTGAGAAAGCCGACTTCATATATGTCGATAGCGAAAATAGGTCCACGCCGATAAGCGTGAACCTATTTTTCTTCGGCTACTTTTATTATAGCAACGAATTGATGTTTTGTCAAGATTCTTGTGCGTTTCTTCTGTGTGAAGATTTCTCTTCTTTATATTTTGTCACACGAACCGTAAATTCGCAATACTCATCTTGTTTACTATGAACAGAAATATCTTCATGAAGATTATCCATCAAGGTCTTGCAGATGTAAAGACCAAGACCGACACCGGTTTTATCAAGACCGCGGCTCTTGTCGCTTTTATAAAAGCGATCAAAAACATGAGGAATATCTTTTGCAGGGATTCCTGCGCCCTCATTGAAAACTTTAACAACGATCTTGTTCCCTTCTTCATAGAGAGATAATTTGTATTTGCCGTTTGCTTTTGAAAATTTCACGGCATTATCACAAAGATTATAGAGCACTTGGTTGATCGCGTCCTTGTCTGAATATACCATCAAACGTTCATCAGGCGCTTCAAATTCCACGTCAAGCTTTTTGGCGTCTATTTTTGATTCGAATGACAGAAGAATGATTTTTGCCATTTCGGAAATATCAAAGGGAGTTTTTTCGAATTTGCGATTTCCCGCTTCCATTCTGGAAATATCCAATAAGGAAGAAACAAGACGGGAAAGTCTTTTCACCTCTTGTCCGATAATCTCGAGATAATAGGGGTGTTTTTCGGGAGGGATCGCACCTTCCAAGATTCCGTCAACGAAACCGGCGATCGACGTCATGGGCGTTCGCAAATCGTGCGAAACGTTGGCAAGAAAAGAGCTTCTTGTGTATTCATAGTTTGCCAATGAATCTGCCATGGAATTGAATGCTGTAGCAAGTTCCGCAATTTCATCCTCACCGACAACGGGAATCTTTACGTCGAATTGTCCTTTTGCAAAGTTTCTTGTGGCATAAGTCATTTGTTTGATCGGTGCTACGATTTTTTCTGTTATAAAATAGATCGCAACGAAA
>JBGVIG010000417.1:0-2187 GCA_045122995.1 Eubacteriales bacterium
CTTGGCCTTCGTGAGCTTGCCGCCATTGATACAAAAAATATGCTTCCTTCCCTTCAAGAAGCGCATTTTTCCATCGCCTGTGACGTAGAAAATCCGCTTTGTGGAGAAAATGGTTGCAGTGCTGTGTTCTCACCGCAAAAAGGTGCTTCAGCAGAAACCATTCCGCTCATGGATCGTTGGCTTTCTCATTATGCCGCCCTCACAAAAAAGCAAAAACCTCTCGCTGATGCTGATTTTCCCGGTTGTGGTGCAGCAGGCGGACTTGGCTTTGCTTTTCTTTCCTATCTGAACGCCGAGCTTCGCTCAGGAATTTCACTCGTCATAGAAGCAACCAATTTGGAGAAACAGATACAAAAAGCAGACATCATCATCACCGGTGAAGGAAGACTCGATGGACAGACCTGCATGGGAAAAGCACCGATCGGCGTCGCTTCTCTTGCAAAAAAATACGGAAAGCACGTCATTGCCGTTTCCGGCTGCGTCACGGCTGATGCCATTTTAACAAATAAACATGGAATTGATGCCTTTTTCCCAATTGTGAGAATGCCTTGCTCGCTTGTCGAAGCCATGGATACGCAGAATGCGATGAAAAATCTTTCCGATACCACAGAACAGATCTTTCGTCTGATCCAAACATTTTCTCCTGAGTTCAAGAAATAATCTGTTTTTGTGTTTATTTTTCATGGTATTTGTGTTATAATACGGATATAAATCGATCACTTTCAAAGGAGATTCTTTATGAAAAATTCTATTGACCTCAGCGCACTTTTCAAAATCGGCTATGGCCTTTACGTAGTTACTTGCCATGACGGCGAAAAAGATAATGGCATGATCCTCAATACCGCTATTCAGGTAACAAACACCCCCGCAAGACTTTCTGTTACCATCAATAAAGCAAATTATTCCCATGACGTCATCAAGAAAACCGGCAAAATGAACGTCAATTGCCTCACCGTGGAAGCACCTTTCAAAGTTTTTGAAGTGTTCGGTTTCCAAAGCGGCAGAGATGTCAATAAATTCGCAGATTGCACACCTTTGCGTTCTGAAAACGGATTGATCTATCTGCCCAAATACATCAATGCGTACCTTTCTCTTTCCGTCGAGCAATATATCGATCTAGATACACATGGTATGTTCATCTGCACCTTGGACGAAGCAAGCGTGATCTCTGATGTGGAATCCATGACATACGCTTATTACCACAGCCATGTGAAACCCAAACCGCAAGCAAAAAAGAAAGCAGGCTTCGTTTGCAAGATCTGTGGCTACGTTTATGAAGGTGAAACCTTGCCCGATGATTTTATTTGCCCGCTTTGCCTGCACCCTGCTTCGGATTTTGAACCGCTGAAATAAAAAGAAAAACACACCCTATATATTTGCTTTCAAAAAAACCGAGATTCCAAAGAATCTCGGTTTTTTATTATCCATCTAAGTCTATTATACGGAAATGCGGATCGTCTTGATTTCAAACGCACGGAATGTAAGATCCACAGCGCTATCAACAACCGAAAGCTCTGCCTGTTTATTTTCAAGCATATCACAAGCATAAGCCTTGCAGTTTTCAGCAAATGCCACGTGCAACTTGGTAGTAACAGCCGCTTTCTTGCATTCGTAAAGACGAACGATGATATCGCCGCTTCCGTCTTCCGCCATCTTTACCGTATCAATGATGATGTTATCATTGTCGATCTGCAAGTAGCTTGCATCAAGTTTACCACCCTGCATAACAGTCGGCTTGATATTTACTTCGTATGCCTGTTTTACAACATCGGAAGAGGTGAAATCACCTTCCCATGCGGTGAACGCATATGTGAAGTTATGAACACGGTTATCTGTACGGAGATCGGGGCAAGCGCCGGAACGAAGGAGTGTAAGCTCCATGCTGTTGCCGTTTACGGAAATACCATACTTGCAATCGTTCATCACTGCCGCACCGTGAGAACCGTCGCGAAGTGCTGTATAACGGTGATTACATACTTCAAATCTTTCTTTATCGTAAAGTCTGGAGCGATGTGTGGGGCGTTCTACATAACCAAACTGCATTTCATTGATTGCATTTTCTGCATAAACGTCCACAGGGAAACCAACCTTGAGAAGTCTGTGGAGTTCTTTCCAGTCAACTTCGGTTTCAAATTCAATTCTCTTCGAATCTTTAGCAAGGCGGATATACTGTGTATAAGTGGAATC
>JBGVIG010000418.1:0-1695 GCA_045122995.1 Eubacteriales bacterium
TTACCGAATCTTGCTTCTCTGGTCGTACCCTTGAAGGAGAACGTACCAAGGCAGTTGATATCATAAAGCTCAGCAAATTCATAGCCGAAGCCGAACGTACCGCTGGCAGGAATCACGGGATTATCCAGTTCCAGACCGCAAAGGTTTACTTTTGTATTTACCATATAATTTCCTCCTTCACGAGAACGGGGCCGTCGCGGCAAATTCTCTTGTTGCCGTATTTTGTTTTGCAGGTGCAGCCCATGCAAGCACCGAAGCCGCAACCCATGCGTTCTTCAAAGCTGAGTTCCCCGCTCACGTCTGTTGCATCATAGAGTGCCTTGAGCATCGGAATGGGGCCGCAAGCGTAGAAATAGCTGAAGTCCACGCCTTCCATCGCGGTGGTAACGAAGCCTTTGACGCCATAGGTACCATCTGCGGTAGCAACGAGAACGTTAACGCCAAGCTCCTTGAATTTTTCTTCGTAAATAACGTAATCTTTGGAAGCAAAGCCAAGAACGACTGTGGGCTTTTTGCCCATAGCAAGCAATCTTTTGCAAAGACCGTACATGGGAGGCGTGCCGACACCGCCGCCGACGAGGAGAGGATTCTCCCCGCCCTTTGCGGTATCAAAGCCGTTGCCAAGACCGACGAGGATATCAAGCTTTTTGCCCGCTTCCATGTCAGCGAGGCGATAAGTGCCCTCACCTACGGTCTTGTAAAGGATCGTGATGGTCTTTTCGTTCCAATCGCAGATCGAGATCGGACGGCGAAGATAAAGACCTTCGATTTTGATATTGATGAACTGTCCGGGCGCGGTGACCGCAGAGGTGTCACCCTCGAGAACCATCTCAAAGACATCTCTTGCGATCTTCACGTTGGACAGGATCTTATAAATGCCCTGTGTCATGATTTACCTCAATTATTCGTTGATGGTGGAAATACCGAGTGTGGTTTCTTCCAAAACGTCAAGAAGAACCTTTACAGTGTCGAGTGCGGTAAAGAGCGTTACGTTGTTTTCAACCGCACACTGACGGATCTGGTGACCATCGGAAATACCGCCGGAAGAATGAACGTCACGCGTATTGATGATATAGTTCACGTAACCTGCACGAACAGAATCAAGGATTTCCTCGCTGCCCTCGCTAATCTTCTGAACAGCATGTGTGCGGATTCCGTTTTCCTTGAGATATTTTGCGGTGCCTGCTGTTGCCTGAATATTGAAGCCCATGTTGTAGAAACGGCGGATCAAAGGAAGTGCTTCTTCTTTGTCCTTATCCGCGATAGTGCAAAGAACGGTACCGTAGTTGCTTACGTTCATACCGGAAGCCTTGAGCGCTTTGAAGAGCGCACGGGTAAGGCTGTTATCGTAGCCGATCGCTTCACCTGTGGATTTCATTTCGGGGCTGAGGTATGCATCAAGACCGCGAAGCTTGGAGAAGGAGAAGGCAGGCGCTTTGACATACCAGCGTTTCTTTTCTTCGGGATAAATGGTGGTGATACCCTGTTCCTTGAGTGTCTTGCCAAGAATGACGAGAGTACCGATATCCGCAAGGCTGTAGCCCGTGGACTTAGAAATGAACGGTACTGTTCTGGAGGAACGGGGGTTTACTTCGATGATAAACACGTTTTCGTTTTTATCAACGATGAACTGAATGTTATAAAGGCCTACGATACCGATGCCGATGCCGAGCTTCTTGGTGTAATCGAGAATAG
>JBGVIG010000419.1:0-2369 GCA_045122995.1 Eubacteriales bacterium
AATAATAAAAACGCCATAATCATAAATAGAATAGCAATTCCAAGACACGCGAAACGATTCCTAAGCCAAGTTTCCATCGAAACATCATACGCATCGCTATACAAAAGCCCCGTGATCCAAATATCATATTTTGCCATTTCCATTGGAACTTTTCGCAAAATCAGATTGTTGTGCAACAAATAAAATGGGGAAAATATTATTAAAACTGCACCAAACGTTCCATAAATATTTCGTAACAAAACGCGAACTAACAATGAAAATGAAGAAACTAAAAAGAAAGTAACAAATAATGAAAAAAGAATCGTTCCATAACTTATATCATTAACCGGCAAAAAATAGCCATGTAGCCACCCTTGTTTATACAATATAAAATAAAAAGGGCAAGACAAAAATGCAATCAACAACGGATAAAAAAAGTGTGGCATCCATTGAGAAAATGCAAGATTTGTAAATTTGACACCATAACATTTTGCAAATTCATTCTCCGTATCAGATGTCAAAATAAAAGAAGAAAGAAGTGCCACCAATAAGCTGGGATACTGTTCTGCACATTGATGAAAAAAAGAGAACTCACCATGCGCTTGAAAGAACATTAGAATTAAATATACGCCTAAAATAATCGGAAACACCCAAAGTTTTCGACGAACGTAATATGTAAAAAGCCTCATGCTTTTTTAATCCTCCTTTTCAAAAGGAAGTAAGAAATCGTAAGCAAAAATAGCGAAATAGCAATCAAACTACCATAGGAGATAAGAACCTGATAAATGTCTGCCCAAAAATAATTTGTTACGGAAGTTCCGCCAAGAAGATGAGGTCGGAATCGTTGCTCGACAGGGTACATGCTCCAATATTTCAAATAATAAAACATTACAGACGGCGTTACATGAATATACCAATAATAAGAAGATCCAAAACCAAGAGCGGATATCATAGAAGGAATATAAGAATAAACAGCATTAAAGAGAAGTCCTACAAAAGGAATCCCGGTTAATGAGACAAGGAAAACCGCATAAGAAAAAGTATGTAAAAGAGCGCTGGTGTATAGAACCAACATTGCTACAAAATTAGCAATGACCACGGTTCCCATATTAAAATTGGGATTCAAAGGTAAACAAAAAATCACAAAAAGAATTTCATGAATCATCGTCAAACCACAGCTAAGTCCCAAAGCGAGAAGATAATACGATATAATTTTTGATAAATAATATTTAATAAAAGATAATCCACTTGAAATCATTACATCATACATCTGCAAACGAATATCTTTAAAAAGATTTAGTGCAATTACAACTCCCATAAACACAAAGACGATATTCGATATGGGATTACCGACAAGATTCATCATGGTATTCAAAATTCTTTCAAATGCGTCTTCGGTCAGATACAGTTCTTTACCCCACATATTTCCGTATACATCGCCATATTGAATGTTTATGCCGTACATAAATTCCATAATAAGCGCAGCGAGTATCGCAAGAAGTGTTGATGGATCTCGTATAATCGTTTTTATATTATTTTTTATGCTTAACCGTAACATATTTTCTCCTATTCTGTATCCATATACAAAGAAAAATAAAATATCTTTTCTTCTTCACTATAGAAAAGAAAATCAAATTCATTTTGGCGAATACGTCCCAAATCTATATTATTGGGTAGTTCAAAAGAATCAATATAAATGGATTGCGTGTGATCCGTTTCATTCAGCATACCAATCGAAAAATAATTGTTTAAGCCCTTATATATTTCGATATAGTACAGATTGCTATCCTTTCCGACAAAAACCCCAGCACATTCTGCAAGATATCCACCATCTTCAAATTTCAAAATTGGCAAATCACATTTTTGGATGACATCTCCACTTGAATCAATTACATAATGCTTCAAAGAACGTTCCGTGCTGATTCCGCTTGCTTTGTATGTGGTAATCACATGAACCAATCCATTTCTATCAACAGCAATGCCGCCGCTTCCCAAATTTTTATTTGCAATACATTCAACTTCCGATGAAACAAAACTGTTTGAGCGAAACAATTCTGTTTTCACAGGTTCTTGATTTCTATGAACGGCATAATAATTCAATACCCAACCCGAAAGACCATTTTGTGTTACCATATAAACGACATCATCTTTTGCAGTGAGCACCATGTCTGTATTATTAACACCTTTTCCAACATTAAAAGCTTTGGCATATAGCTCTGCGCTATTGGTTAAAACATCGTAACTATACAATGTCACAAGTCCGCTGTTCAAGCAAGCAATATAGACAGTGCCATTCGTTCCATAGGTTTTGTCATAATATATCAAAAACTTATTGCCTAACCCCGCTTCAAACGTAATATCAAGAGATGATTTTTCGAAGATATTCGTTT
>JBGVIG010000420.1:0-10970 GCA_045122995.1 Eubacteriales bacterium
CGCGGATATTGAACTGATCACCCTTTCCGAAGAGCTTCGCAAGGATCCCGCGGCAAGAAAAGCGGCGATCAACAGTGCAGACGTTGCTTTTCTCTGTCTGCCTGACGCGGCGGCAAGAGAATCCGTCGCGATGGTGGAAAATCCGAACACCGTCATCATCGACACCTCCACCGCACATAGAACAAATCCCGAATTTGCTTACGGTTTCCCGGAGCTTTCCGAAGAACTGGCGGAGAAGATCAAAAACTCCAAGCGCATCGCCGTTCCCGGCTGTCATGCGAGCGGATTTATTTCTCTTGTCTACCCGCTTTTGAAAAACGGTCTTATCGCGGCAGATACGAAGCTTACCTGCCATTCCATCACAGGGTACAGCGGCGGCGGCAAAAAAATGATCGAAGAATATGAAGGCGAAAACCGTGATTCTTTGCTCGGTGCGCCTCGTCAGTATGGACTTGCGCAGGAGCATAAACATCTCAAGGAGATGAAAGCCATTACGGGACTTGAAAATGCACCGATCTTCTGTCCCATCGTTTCGGATTTTTACAGCGGTATGGTCGTTACCGTTCCGCTCTTTGCATCTGATCTGAAACAGGGCGTGACACCTGCTGACATAAAAGCACTTTATGCCAAGACCTATACAGGTCCCATCGTGCATTACACAGATGCGATGGACGAAAGCGGTTTTATTTCGGGCGCAGGAATGTCTTTGAAAGACAGTATGCAGGTCACCGTGCTTGGCAATGATGAAAGAATTTTGCTTGTGGCACGATATGATAACCTCGGTAAAGGGGCATCAGGCGCAGCGATTCAAAACCTTAATATCGTGCTTGGCGCGGATATCACCGAAGGTCTTGACTTATAATTTTTGAAAATATACCCCAAAAAGGGAAAAAAAGCTCCCTCGGACACGGGGGAGCATAGCGCATTTTTTGGAGCGTTTGAATAAATACAGATTTTTAGCAAAAAAGGATAGCAAAAAACCATGAAAACAGTTTCTGGCGGCGTTTGTGCCGCAAAAGGCTTCAAAGCCGCAGGTGTTCACTGCGGTATTCGCAAAAATAAAATGAAAAAAGACTTGGCGCTCATCGTGAGCGATGTTCCCGCAAGTGCGGCGGCTGTTTATACCACGAATCTCGTGAAAGGCGCACCTCTCACGGTGACCAAAAATAACATCACCGACGGCAAAGCGCAGGCGATCATCTGCAACAGCGGCAACGCAAACACCTGCAATGCAAACGGCATTGAAATCGCGAAAAAAATGTGTGAGCTCGTTTCCGAAAAGCTTGCCATCGCCCAAAATGACGTTGTTGTAGCTTCCACCGGCGTGATCGGTCAGCCTCTTTCCATTGAACCAATCGCAAACGGTATGGACGCACTTGTGGCAGGACTGAGCTATACCGGCAGCGACGATGCGGCAGAAGGCATCATGACCACAGACACCGTGAAAAAAGAGGTCGCTGTGGAATTTACTGTTGGCGGCAAGACCTGCACCATCGGCGGTATTGCCAAGGGCTCCGGTATGATCCACCCGAATATGGCAACGATGCTGGTTTTCATCACCACAGACGTTGCGATTTCGGCAGAGCTTTTGCAGAAAGCACTTTCTCATGATATCAAAAACACATTCAATATGACAAGCGTTGACGGTGATACTTCCACCAACGACATGGTGACGATCCTTGCCAACGGCATGGCAGGCAACGAGATGATCACAGAAGAAGGTGAAGATTTCACCGCCTTCATGGAAGCGCTCAACAGCGTGAATGTTTATCTTTGCCGCATGATCGCAGGTGACGGCGAAGGCGCAACAAAGCTTCTCGAATGCACGGTTGACGGTGCGAAAGACGAAGAAACGGCAAAGATCGTAGCGAAGAGCGTCATTTGCTCCTCTCTTGTAAAAGCGGCAATGTTTGGCTCTGATGCCAACTGGGGCAGAGTTCTCTGTGCCATCGGCTACAGCGGTGCTGACGTTGACGTTCATAAGGTTGACGTTTCGTTCGTTTCTGCAGCAGGCGAGATCTCTGTTTGCAAAAATGGCGCGGGCATTGATTTCTCAGAAGAAATCGCGAAAAAGATCCTTCTTGAAAAAGAGATCGGTATCAAGATCACCCTTGGTGACGGCACAGGAAAAGCGACCGCATGGGGCTGTGATCTTACCTACGACTATGTAAAAATCAACGGCGACTACCGTACATAACAAAGGAGAATCGGTCAAGTGGCACTCAACATCACAAACGCACAGCGCGCGGAGATCCTTACCCAAGCGCTTCCGTATATTCAGAATTATTATAATAAGATCATCGTTGTCAAATACGGTGGCAACGCCATGATCAGTGAAGATCTTAAACAGCAGGTTATGGAAGACGTGGTTCTTCTTTCTTTGATCGGCGTTAAGGTCGTTCTTGTTCACGGCGGTGGCCCTGAGATCACCGATATGCTTACCAGAGTGGGTAAAAAGAGTGAGTTTGTCGATGGTCTTCGCGTCACGGACAAGGAAACTGTGGAGATCGCACAGATGGTCCTTGCGGGCAAAGTGAATAAAACTCTCGTTAATCTTCTCGCTGTGAAAGGCGGCAAGGCGATGGGTATTTCCGGTATGGACGGCAGACTCATCGAAGCGGAAATGAAGGACGAGCGTCTTGGTTACGTCGGCAGAATTACGAATATCAACATCTCTCCCATTGTTGACCTTCTTGAAAAAGGTTATATTCCCGTTGTGTCCACCATCGGCTGTGACAAAGCGGGCAACGTATATAACGTCAATGCAGACACTGCCGCTTCTTACATCGCAGGCGCGATGCGCGCGGAATGTCTGATCTCTATGACGGATATTACAGGCGTTTTGCAGGATAAAAACAATCCCGACTCTCTCATTCCGCTTATCGACCTTGCTGACGCGAAAAAACTCGTGGAAAGCGGCATCGTTGTCGGCGGTATGATCCCCAAAGTGCAGTGTTGTGTCGATGCGATCCGCCGTGGTGTAAAGAAAGTCTTTATCATGGACGGCAGAGTTCCGCACTCTATTTTGCTTGAAACACTTACCGATGAAGGTGCGGGTACGATGTTCGTTGCAGATAAAAAACAATACCAAAAGCGTGTAACGGAAAGAGGTGGCAACGAATGAATATCAAGGCTATTGATAAAGAATATATAGCGGATACTTATGCGCGCTTTCCTGTAGAGATCACGCACGGCAAGGGTTCTCTTGTATACGATGAAAACGGCAAGGAATATATCGACCTTGGCACCGGTATCGCGGTTAATACGTTTGGCGTTTCCGACGATGAATGGGTTGCCGCTGTCACAGAACAGCTTGGCAAATGCCAGCATACCTCCAATCTCTATTATTCCGAACCGTGTGCGCTTCTTGCCAAAGAGCTTTGCGAACGCACCGATATGAAGAAAGTTTTCTTCGGCAATTCCGGTGCGGAGGCCAATGAGTGTGCCATCAAAGCGGCAAGAAAATATGCCGCTGAGAAAAAGGGCGCGGAATACAATATCATCATCACCCTCAAAAACAGCTTCCATGGCAGAACCATCACCACCCTTGCGGCAACCGGTCAGGACGTTTTCCATATGGATTTTCTTCCCTTGACACCCGGTTTTGTATATGCCGAAGCTAATAATATTGATTCTGTCAAAGCACTTGTGAAAGAATATAAGGTTGCGGCGATCATGTTTGAATTGATTCAAGGTGAGGGCGGTGTTTTGCCTCTTTCCAAGGATTTTGTGTCTGAACTTGCGGAACTCGCGCATGAACAGGACATTTTGCTGATTGCTGACGAAGTGCAGACGGGCAACGGCAGAACAGGTGCGCTTTATGCTTATATGAACTACGGTATCACACCGGATATCGTTTCCACTGCCAAAGGTCTTGGCGGCGGTCTTCCGATCGGTGCTTGTCTTTTGAATGAAAAAACAGCGGGTGTATTGACGCCCGGTTCTCATGGTTCCACGTTCGGCGGCAATCCGATCGCGGCGGCAGGCGCGCTCAACGTGCTTTCTCGTATTGACGAAAAACTTCTTATGGACGTGCGCAAAAAATCTGCGTATATCTTCTCCGCGCTTTCCGGCGCAAAAGGTGTCAAGAGCGTTTGCGGTATGGGCTTTATGATCGGCATTGAAACGGAAAAGGACGTTTCCGAGATCCTTGCTTATTGCCGTGAAAACGGCGTACTCGCCATCAAAGCGAAAAATAAGCTTCGCCTTTTGCCTGCACTCAACATTCCGATGGAATTGATCGAAAAGGCGGTCAAGGTCATCAAGGCAGCTTGTGCTTCCTAACCCAGATGAAAGGACGAACTCTTATGAATCTCAAAGGTAAACATTTTCTGAAGCTTCTCGATTTTACCCCCGAAGAAATTCTTGGGCTCATCGACTACGCGGCAGAACTCAAGGATAAAAAGAAAAAAGGTATTCCTCACGATGATTTCCGCGGTAAAAACATCGCGCTTATTTTCGAAAAGACCAGTACCAGAACTCGTTGCGCTTTTGAAGTGGCGGCACATGATCTCGGTATGCAGGTGACTTATCTCGATCCTTCCGGTTCGCAGATCGGAAAAAAAGAAAGCATTGCGGATACGGCACGCGTGCTTGGCAGAATGTTTGACGGCATCGAATATCGCGGTTTCGGTCAGGAGATCGTGGAGGAGCTTGCTGCATATGCCGGTGTTCCCGTGTGGAATGGTCTTACCAATGAATATCACCCCACACAGATCCTCGCTGATTTTCTCACCATTCGTGAGCATTTTGGTTTTCTCAAGGGCGCAAAGCTCGTTTACATGGGTGACGCGCGCTACAATATGGGTAATTCTCTCATGGTCGGCTGTGCAAAAATGGGTATGCACTTCGTTGCTTGCGCACCGAAGAAATATTTCCCTGATCCTGCACTGATCGCAGAATGTGAAGCGATCGCCAAAGAAACAGGCGCGACACTCACATTCTCTGAAGACGTGATGGAAGCAACAAAAGGTGCAAACGTGATCTATACAGACGTTTGGGTTTCGATGGGCGAACCTGTCGGCATCTGGCAGGAGCGTATCACGGAGCTTTCTCCTTATCAGGTCAATGCGGCTGTGATGAAAAACGCGGGTGAAGACGCAGTGTTCATGCATTGCTTGCCTGCATTCCATGATCTCAAAACAGCGGTTGGCAAGGAAATGGGCGACAAATTCGACCGCGACTGCATGGAAGTGACAGATGAAGTCTTTGAAAGCAAGCAGTCCATCGTATTTGACGAAGCGGAAAATCGTATGCACACCATCAAGGCGGTCATGGCAGCGACGCTTTAATCGGAGGTTTTTATGGAACTCAAGGTCATGAGCTTTAATTTGCGCACCGAGGTGCGTTCGGACGGAATCAATTATTTCTCCAATCGTAAGCCTCGTATTTTGGAAACGATCGAAAGGGAAGCCCCCGATCTGATCGGCTTTCAGGAAGCAACGGATTCGATGAGAAGCTTTTTGGTCGAATCTCTGTTTCCGCTTGGGTATACCGTTGTCGGTTGCGGAAGATCGGAATATTATCGCGGCGAAGCGACGATCGTTGCGTACAAAAGAAATATCATGGAGATGATCTCTGCGGAAACCAAGTGGCTTTCTGCCACACCGTCCGTTGCGGGTAGCAGCTTTGGCGGCGATCAGAGCACTTGTCCCCGTGTGTTCACCGCGGTGACGCTCAAACGCCATGACGTGAAAGCTCCCTTTGTCTTTGCGAATACGCATCTCGACCATCTGGGTGCTACCGCGCGCCTTCTCGGTGCTGTGGAAATTTGTCAGTATCTTTCTGAAAAAGAGCTTCCGTTTATTTTAACGGGGGATATGAATGCCGAGCCCGACGCACCGGAAATCAAAGCGTTTACGGCGCACGCGCTCTGTGGCAGGCCTGTGATCGATGCGACGGCAGATCTCGGCGCCACCTTTCATGATTTCGGCAGGCTCCTGCCCGACAAGGCGGTGAAGATCGACTATATCTTTACGGATATGCCGTGTGATATTTCTCGTTCTTACCGTGTGGAAGATATTCCTGTGGACGGTCTTTATATTTCCGACCACAACCCCGTTTGTGCATTTGTGACATTGGAATAAGTGGAAAGGCTCGCTTCATGCGAGCCTTTTTTGCAGGACGCTGTCCTAAACCTGCTCAAGGGACTTATCCCTTTGGGATCCCGTATGAAAGGGTTTTGTGTAAAAAGAAAGCTTGGATTTTCAAGGGACGAGTCCCTTGAACGGAGCGCGAGGCGGTGCCTCGCAAAAAAACGCAGGCGAGGCTTGCACCTTGGGCGTTTCTGTGCTACAATAATACTATATAGGTGCGAAAAGAGGTTGTTTTATGTTCGATTCCCACGTTCATAGTTGCCATTCCCATGATGCTGTTTCCACGGTAGAGGAGATCTGCCGCTCGGCGATAGAAAAAGGCATACAGGGTGTTGCTATCTGTGATCACGCAGATATGTGGTTTTATGAAAGACAAAATACTTATGAGGGCTTTTGCGCTTGTATTGATGAAGTTTTGGCGCTCAGAGAACAGTATCACGGCCAATTGAAGCTTTTGCAGGGCATTGAAATGGCAGAATATCTGGACGATGAGGAAAAAGCGAAAAAACTGCTTTCTCTTTGCGATTGGGACGTGATTCTCGGTTCTGTTCACAGCGTGGCTTATGAAGACATCACCGATGCTTATTCGCGCGTGGATTTCGGCGCGATGGCGGAAGAGAAGATCTATGGATTCATGGGCGAATATTTTTATCGAATGAAGCAAATGATCGAAAAAACAGATTTTGATGTTCTTACGCATTTGACTTGCCCGCTTCGCTATATCAACGGCAAATATGGCAGAAATATTGACATTTTCCGCTTTGAAGAAGAAATTCGTGAGATTTTTCGTATGATCATTGCGCGCGACATCGCTTTGGAGATCAATACGTCAGGGCTTGAAACCTCTTTTGATGCTTATATGCCCTCCGTTTCGCTGATCAAGCTTTACCGAGAGGTGGGTGGCACACTTTTGACACTTGGCAGTGATGCACACACGCCTGATCGCATCGGCAACGCTTTTTCTGAAACGAAACGCTTGCTCCGTGCTATAGGGTTCACTACATATAGTTATTATGAGAACCGCAAAGCACAATTTATAGCATTGTGACTTGTGCGGCGAAAACTTGGAAAATTCATCAAAATCAACAAATTTTTTAGAGAGATTCCGTATAAAGACATCAAAACAATTTTTGTCAAGGGCAATTTTGTCAATTGCCCTCCATTTTTTTGTATTGGAACGATGCATCTTTTTTCTTTCTTGAAACGCTACATGTGGTAAAAACTTCTTGACAAAAACACAAGATGTTGATATAATTAAAAGCACAGCCGCCATATTGACGGCAATCGGATACAATATATATGGGTAAATACCAAAAAATACATATTCAACCACAAAATAGAAGAAATTGCAAAGGAAGGGGTTCTACTTATGAAGATAATCAAGAGAAACGGCTCGGAAATGACGTTTGATCCGAGAAAGATCATCGTTGCTGTGACCAAAGCCAATGAAAGCGTTGTTCCCAGTGCTCGCATGTCACCCGTGCAGATCAAAAGAATCGCAGAAGACGTGGAAAGCGCCGCTCTCAATATGAACCGCGCGCTCAGCGTGGAAGAAATTCAAGATATGGTCGAAGATCAGATCATGAATCAGCGCGCATTCGACGTGGCAAGACGTTATATTACTTATCGCTATACTCGTGCGCTCGTCCGTAAATCCAACACCACCGATGAACAGATCATGAGCCTCATTGAATGCAACAATGAGGAAGTGAAGCAGGAAAATTCCAATAAAAACCCCACCGTCAACAGCGTTCAGCGTGACTATATGGCAGGCGAAGTCAGCAAGGATATCACAAGACGTATCCTTTTGCCCACAGACGTTGTTTCTGCGCATGACGAGGGTATCATTCATTTCCATGATGCGGACTATTTCGCACAGCATATGCACAACTGTGACCTCGTTAACCTTGAAGATATGCTTCAGAACGGTACCGTTATCAGTGGCACGATGATCGAAAAGCCTCACAGCTTTTCCACCGCGTGCAATATCGCAACACAGATCATTGCGCAGGTTGCTTCCTGTCAGTACGGCGGTCAGAGCATCAGCTTGACACACCTCGCGCCTTTCGTTGACGTGAGCCGTCAGAAGATCCGCAAGCTTGTCCGTGAGGAGCTTCTTGGTCTTGATGAAAATATCTCGGAAGACGCTATCAACAAGATCGCAGAAAAACGCCTTTACGAAGAGATCGAACGCGGTATCCAGATGATCCAGTATCAGGTCGTTACGCTTATGACCACAAACGGTCAGGCTCCGTTCGTTACCGTCTTCATGTATCTTGGCGAAGCAAAGAACGAGCAGGAAAAGGCAGACCTTGCGCTTATCATCGAAGAAACACTTCGTCAGCGCTACAAAGGCGTAAAAAATGAAAAGGGTGTTTGGGTAACTCCCGCATTCCCGAAGCTCATTTACGTTTTGGAAGAAGACAATATTCATAAAGACAGCAAATATTATTACCTCACCGAGCTTGCTGCAAAATGCACAGCTAAACGCATGGTTCCCGACTATATCTCCGAGAAGATTATGCTTCAGAACAAGATCGACAAGAACGGAGAAGGTCACTGCTACACCTGCATGGGCTGCCGCAGCTTCCTCACACCTTACCTTGATGAAAACGGCAAACCGAAATTTTACGGCAGATTCAATCAGGGCGTTGTTAGGGTGATCCTCGTGGACATCGGTCTTTCCGCAGAAAAAGATATGAACAAATTCTGGCAGATCTTTGACGAACGCATGGAACTTTGCCACAGAGCATTGCAGTGCCGTCACGAACGTCTTACAGGCACACTTTCTGATGCGGCACCGATCCTTTGGCAGCACGGTGCGCTCCTCCGTTTGGAAAAAGGTGAAACCATCGACAAATATCTCCATGGAGGTTATTCCACACTTTCTCTTGGCTATGCGGGTCTTTGGGAATGTGTTTACAGCCTTATTGACCGCAAGCTGACCGAACCCGAAGGCGAAGCGCTCGGTCTTGAGATCATGAAAAAGCTCAATGAATATACAGCAAAATGGAAAGCTGCAGAAAACATTGACTATTCTCTCTATGGTACACCGCTGGAAAGCACGACATATAAATTTGCGAAATGCTTGCAGAAGCGTTTCGGTATGGTGAAAAACGTCACCGATAAAAATTACATCACCAATAGCTATCATGTTCACGTAACAGAAGAGGTCGATGCTTTTGATAAGCTCGCTTTGGAAGCAAAATTCCAGGCGCTTTCTCCCGGCGGCGCGATCTCCTATGTGGAAGTTCCGAATATGCAGAACAACATCGAAGCAGTGCTTTCCGTGATGCAGTTTATTTATGACAACATTATGTATGCGGAACTCAACACCAAGAGCGACTATTGTCAGGACTGCGGTTATGATGGTGAGATCGAGATCAAGGAAGACAAAGATGGCAAGCTTGTTTGGGAATGCCCGAACTGTGGCAACCGCGATCAGACCAGAATGAACGTGGCAAGACGTACTTGCGGTTATATCGGTACACAATACTGGAATCAGGGCAGAACGCAAGAGATCAAAGAACGTGTTCTTCACCTTTAATCCGGGGAGAATATCATGAATTATGCTTTGATTCGCAAAAACGATATCGCAAACGGTCCCGGTGTTCGCGTTTCGCTCTTTGTGAGCGGGTGTAGACATCATTGTAAAGGTTGTTTCAATCCCGAAACGTGGAACTTTTCCTATGGAAATCCTTTCACGGAAGAAACGATCGCAGAAATCCTTCGCGCCATGGATCATGGTCACATTACAGGGCTTTCGCTTCTCGGCGGAGAACCTTTTGAGCCGGAAAATCAAGAGGCGCTCGTTTGCCTGACAAAGGCAGTGAGAGAAAAATTCCCTGAAAAGACCATTTGGTGTTACAGTGGATTTTCCTTTGAAAAGGATCTTCTGGCAGGCAAAGTCGGTGATCCTGCGACCGCGCGCGCACTTCTTTCTCAGCTTGATGTGCTTGTGGACGGCAAGTTTATGGAAGAATTGAAAAATCCCGCGCTTCTTTTCCGAGGTTCTTCCAATCAGAATATCATTGATGTGCAAAAATCTCTTGCGGAAAACCGCCTTGTTCCTCTGGCGGGCAAGTGGGAACGCTCGATGGGAAGCGGCAATATCTACGAAAACTGAAATGAAAACGATGCTTTGGCGCACCTATGGTCATAGGTGCGCCTTCTTCTTGTGACGATGTTTTTTTAACTTTAGGTTAACATCGGGTTTCCTGACGATACCTATACGAAATAGCAAATAAAGGTTTTGAGGGATTTTCAGGGAACTTTTGCAAAAGTTCTCCGAAAGACATTCGGGGCAATCTCCCATTGCTTGACATATTTATACATATATGATATAATAAATATTTGTAAATAAAGTGTAATTTTTTGAAAGGCGGTATTTTTATGAATGAACGTATGCGCGTTTTGAACAAGAAGAACGGCGCGTTTCTGATCTTCATCTGTTGTCTGACCTATTCCACGGCGTACGTCGGCAGACTTGGCTACGGCGCGAATCTTGATATCATCAAAATGGATTTTGATGCGACCAAAGATGCTGTCGGAATCGTCAGCTCCTTTTATTTTTTCAGCTATGCGCTGGGACAGCTCCTCAATTCCGCGCTGTCCAAATATTATAACCCGAAATATGTTGTCACAGTGGCAATGATCGTTTCGGCGCTTTCCAACCTTGGCATTGGTCTTTTGCCTGCGCTTGCTCCGATGAAATTCGTGTGGCTTGTCAACGGTATTGCGCAAAGTATGCTCTGGTGCAATCTTCTCAACGTGCAATCGAAATATCTTTCTTCGAAGCACATTAGCCTTTGCATCATCTGCATGAGCGTGACCTACGGTATCGGGACTCTTGTTTGCTATGGACTTTCCGCTTTG
>JBGVIG010000421.1:0-3192 GCA_045122995.1 Eubacteriales bacterium
TAGCGGCGTCTGTCGTCTGCGCCTGCAAGACGAAGCTGTTCGTCAAGCGATTTTTCATCGACACGGATACCCATGGAAGAAATTTCAAACGCACAGCCAAGAATATCATTCCAAAACATAATGTCGCCGTTGAGCTGCCAATCGTCATAGTCAGGTGCTCTGCCGTCATGCGGCTTACCGGATTTCAGTTTGCCGCCGATCTGCATGATAAACGCGGTCTTATGCTCTTTGAGATATGCGTTTTCACGTTCTTTTGCGGTCATATCGGGATACATATCTTCGAGTTCTTGAGCTGTGACGAAGCTGACTTCTCTTTGAAGTTCTACGGTGATCTGCGGATAACGAACCTTGAGCATATCAAGCGTGTCACAGATCGCACCAACTTCACCTTTTACGGTATTTTTCAAATATGTAAGGGTTCTTGTTTCTTTGGTAATGATTTTTTCCCAGTCCCACTGGTCGGTATAAATCGAATGGAGATTGTCCATTTCTTCGTCGCGACGAATCGCATTCATATCCGTATAAAGACCTTCGCCTGCGGAAAAACCATACGTGTGAAGCGCCATACGTTTCCATTTTGCAAGGGAATGGACAACAACCGCATCTCTGCCCGTTTCCTTCACGTCAAAACGAACTGCGCGTTCCACGCCGCTCAGATCATCGTTCAAACCTGTTTCGGGATCTACGAAAAGCGGTGCGGAAACACGCTTCAAGTTCAAAACAAAACAAAGTCTTTCTTCAAAGGTACGCTTGAGCATACCGATCGCATTTTGTGTATCATACATACCGAGCGTGGGTTTATAGCCGCTCGGAACAATTACTTTACTCACTGGGGATATTCCTCCTAATGTTTTTCAAAAAATATATTACAGTATAGCACCCCACTGTTTTTTTGTCAAGGAAATATCTCTGCTCTGCACAAAAAATCCGCTGAAAAACGCTCATTTTTTCATAAAAATTCAATGATTGTTCACACTTTTTATACAAATCTGTGTTATACTGAATATATCAAATCAAAAGAAAGGATTTCCACAAAAAATGAGAGAAAAGTTTGCCGCGTTCTTTTATGGACGCTACGGCACCGATGCCCTCGGCAAATTCACCCTGATCCTTTATGTTTTGCTTGCCGCGGTGCTCTTGTTCGTCAAAAATACGATCGTGGTGATCGTCATTCAAGTAATCTCATGGCTTTTGTTTATCCTCATTTTTTATCGAATGCTTTCCAGAAATATTCCCAAACGTATGGCGGAAAATCAAAAATTTTTGAAGATCACAAAACCTTTTCGCGAATTTTTCCTTCTTCACAAAAACAAATGGAAATATCGCAAAACACATATCTATCGCAAATGTCCGCACTGCAAAGTGCAGATCCGGCTGAAAAAACTTTCGGGTGAACACACTTGCCGATGCCCCAAATGCGGTGAATTTTTCACCGTGAAAGTGAAATAAGCAATCTCCAAATTCTCCTTTTTTATAAACAGCGATCACTTCGGTGGTCGCTGTTCTTTTTTCCGAAATAATCTTCCCTGTTACCGCACAAACTAACAGCAAAAACAAAAAGGAAGATATTTATGAAACGAGATTTAGAATTTTATCATCTGATTGAAAAGATCGTCCGCTCACCCGAATTTCGCAAAATGAAAAACTATCAGCATCACGTCAAATGCAGCGCTTATTCCCACTCGATCAAGGTTGCATATCTTTGCTATAAACATCACAAACGCTTCGGCACAAAAATCAATCTGGATCAATTGCTGCGCGGCGCACTGCTTCATGATTATTATTTATACGATTGGCATGAAAAGGATCCTTCTCATAAATTTCACGGTTTTACTCACCCCAAAAAAGCATTGCAAAATGCAAAAAAGTCTTACCCCGATCTCACCGAAACGGAGATCGACATGATCGAACGACATATGTTTCCTTTGACACTCTTGCCACCCAAAACACGTGGTGGCTGGCTTCTCTGCTTTTATGACAAGGTAGCAACCGTCAGTGATTACCTTGGGGAAAATCACTGGAAAAAGAAACGGCGAAAGGATTAAACAAGAAAAACCACGGTTTTACCGTGGTTTTTTCTATCATCTTTCTTTATAATAGTTGCAACATTTACCCCAATCGGGTGTGACAGCTTTATCATAAAGGTCACAGGTGGGACAGCCACAATACCAAACGCCGCCGCGCTGATAAAGATAAATACATCTGGTACAGTATACGGTTGCCATATGAATACTCCTTTCTTTGAAATATATGTTTACTATTTAATTTTCGACGAGATTGATGATGCTCTGATAACGTTCTTTGCTGTTTTTATATGTTGCTGAAGAAGTTTTGTTGATCTTTGCTTCTATTTCCGCTAACTCTTTTCTGTACATAGATAAAACATGCTCTGCATCATTATACTTCTTGGACCTTATGATATGTTTTATTCCAATCCAACAAACAAAGCCCCACGCAACACCCAAACCGACTAAAAGAATTCTAAGAAGCCAAAAGCTAGACAGATATGGATTCAACATATAAACCCATAAGAAAATCCATATAATACTGAAGATAACGGCACCTACTGCCGCATCCCTCGTTTTGAGTGTTTCACGATTTCCGTAGTCATGGTCATACTCAATCTCTAAGTATTCATCCACATCATAGTAGTCTTTTAGTTCTTCCTTTTCGCGCAAAAATTCAGCATTTTCGCGCGCAAGCTCAGCATCCATCTTGCAAATCTCTTCGCGCAATTCCTTCGCAATGGAATGTCTTCCTTTACAATACTGCCGCAGCTCCTGATCTGCATAAAATAAATCCTTTTCTAAAGCTTCTCTCTGTCGATAAATTGGAGAATATTCAACCTTATAAAAACTGCTATTATAAGCGGATTGTTGTCGTTCCTCTATAGAAAGCTTGTTGGTCAATTGCCTTATTCTGTCCCACATCATGTCTACCTTGATCTTAAGCTCAATCGCCTTTTGTGTTTCCGGTGTCATAATATCCCTCCTCAATGTCTACTATACTCTCATTATAGTACAAATATTTACTAAAGTCAATAGCAGCTATATTGACTTGATATAATAAATATATCAATAAATATCATGAGGTGATCCATGCACCTACCCTATTCTTATCTGAAACAAATGAGAGATCTGCGCGAAGATCATGATAAAACCCAACAAGAAATTGCTGAAGTTTTGGGTACAT
>JBGVIG010000422.1:0-3022 GCA_045122995.1 Eubacteriales bacterium
AATTGGAGCCTGCCCTTTTTAAGTTGACGTAAGAAGCGATGACATCCTCGACGCGGTTTCGATACTTCACTTCTTCAATGAAGCTTTGCGGCAGTTTCAAGCCATCGCCTCCTTCCTAAAAAACGATCTTCTCAATTCACTTTCCAAACCTTGGGAATAAAAAGCGATTCAAAAACGGAAATTGCATAGCGGTCCGTCATTCCCGCTATATAATCGCAAACACGGCGCTCGACGGGATCGTCCATGAGTGCGATACGGTATTCGTCCTCGGGCATTTTGTCGGGATTTTTCACAAAGTATTCGTACATACGGCGAAGCATATCCTTGGCACGGACTTCCTCACCTTTGGCTTCGGGATTATAATAAACCCGCTCGAAAAGAAATGCACGAAGATCCATCATTGCGCGATAGATCTCATCGGACATCGTAATTTCATTTTTGCCCGTTGAATTCAAAATTATGTCACTGACAAGCGTTCCAATGCGATCGGAATGCGTTCTGCCGAGAAGCTCCAAAATTTCAGGCGGAATATCATCCACCTTCAGAACCTTAGCACGCACGGCGTCGTCAATATCATGATTGATATAAGCAATGCGGTCAGCAAATTTCACGATACGCCCCTCAAGCGTTTCCGCTTGGTCGCTGCCTGCGTGATTGAGAATGCCGTCACGCACCTCATAAGTAAGATTGAGTCCCGCGCCACCGTTTTCGAGCTTTTCCACCACGCGCAGACTTTGCTTGTAATGGGTAAATTCAGGAGAAAAGCACTCCTGCAAAACGTATTCGCCCGCATGGCCGAAAGGCGTGTGACCAAGATCGTGTCCCAGCGCCGCCGCCTCTGTCAAGTCTTCGTTGAGAAAAAGACCCCTGGCGATCGTTCTTGCGATCTGTGTTACTTCAAGCGTATGTGTCAGACGCGTGCGATAGTGATCATCCTCCGGACAGAGGAAGACCTGCGTTTTGTGCATCAGACGGCGAAACGCCTTACAGTGAAGAATGCGATCGCGATCCCGCTGAAATTCCGTACGGGAAGTGCTGGGCGGGGTGAGCTGCTCTCTGCCCCTTGTGTTCTCGCTGAGAAACGCAAATTCCGAAAGAAACTCGCGTTCCCGCTTGCAGATCATTTGCGCAACAGTCATAAAAATCTCCATTCCGCCACATCTTTCGGCAAACAGAAATAGGAAAATGGGCATAATTTGCCCTTGTTTTCATCTTTATATTTAAAATACGCAAAAAAACCAAAAAATCCTGCTTTTTTTCAAAAAATATTTTTATTTTTTAATTTAAATCTAAAAAAGTTTCATACATCGTATCGACTACCCATCACAGTGGGCGTCAACTTACCGTTTGTCATAGCAAAAACAGCTTTTTCAAACGCCTCATATTCTTCGTTCAGAACAGCAAGTCGCAAGGTGATATTTCCTGCAAATTCCGTGTCGTCGATAATGATCGTGCGTCTGCCGATATCATAAAGCAATTTATCATAAAAACCATAGTCACAAGTAACGGTACATTCCGTGTATGTGCGGTAGGTCACAACACCCGCCGCTTCCACAGCCATGGCCGCCGCCTTGGAATATGCGCGCACAAGCCCAGGCGCGCCAAGCAAAATACCGCCAAAATAACGCGTCACAACAACGACGGCACCGTCCACACCGCTCTTTTTTAAGACCTCCAGCACGGGAACACCGCCCGTCCCTTTCGGCTCACCATCATCGCTGTAGCGCACGGTATTTCCCGCCATATATGCCGAAACGTTATGGCGAGCATCTGCGTGTTTTTTCTTGATCTTCTGTATAAATTCTTCCGCTTCTTCCGCGTTTTTGATCGGTTTCGCATACCCGATAAAAACCGACTTTTTTTCTGTAAACTCGGCGCTCGCCTCTTTGCCGAGCGTCGTCAGATTCTTTTCTTCCATGGCGTCACCTTAAACGATATATTCCGAAAGCTGTCCTTGCGTTTTTTTATCGCAAACAGCTGTCACCTTTGCGCCATCGGCAAGATATTCCACATCAAGCACCGTTGCGTTCGCATAAAGCTGATTGATCAAGCCAAGCTTATGCGGCGGAAAATAAAAGGCACAAACCTTTTTCCCTGCTGTTGCCAATTCTTCCAGCTTGGAAACCAATTTTTCCGTACCCTCTCCGGTTTTTGCGGAAATAAAAACATTCTGATCGGTAGGGGTTGTCGGGTGGCAAGCGATGCCAAGATCGCATTTGTTATATGCAAAAATGACCGGCTTATCCGAAGCACCAAGTTCTTCAATCAAGGTTCTTGTCACGTCGATCTGCGCACCGGATTCCACATCAGATGCGTCAACAACAACAAGGATCGCATCTGCAAAGCAAACTTCATCAAGTGTAGAGCGGAAAGCACGAATCAAGTGGTGCGGCAGATTGCGGATAAAACCAACAGTATCCGTCAAAAGGATCTCCTCGCCGCAAGGAAGCTCAAACTTTCTCGTGGTGGGGTCGAGCGTGGCAAAAAGCTTATCTTCCGCCAAAATTCCCGCATCTGTCAATGCATTGAGAAGCGTAGACTTTCCGGCATTGGTATAGCCGGCGATGGCAACCTTAAAGATGCCCGAACGGTCACGATTGCTTCTCTGCACCGCGCGATTTTTCGCAAGCTCCTCCAGTGCGTCCTCCAAGGCGTCCATACGGCGCTTGATGTGTCTGCGATCTGTTTCAAGCTTGCTTTCACCGGGACCTCGCGTCCCGATACCACCGCCAAGACGAGAAAGCTCCGTGCCATGGCCGGTAAGTCTTGGTACTGTATATTTGAGCTGCGCCAATTCTACCTGCAATTTACCTTCGCCGCTTGTCGCATGCAGTGCAAAAATATCAAGGATCAACATACTGCGGTCGATCACCTGCACGTCACCGAGATCATTTTCCAGATTTTTGATCTGCGACGGCGAAAGCTCTGTGTCAAAAATCACCATGGAAATGCCGTTGTTGTGACAAAGATCGGAAAGCTCTTTCACCTTACCGCTGCCAATATACGTTCTCGCATCGGGGCT
>JBGVIG010000423.1:0-4756 GCA_045122995.1 Eubacteriales bacterium
AACAGCTTTTCTCGTTTCCGTGTTGTCATAATCCAGTTTGTCACAAGTGAGGTTATACTGAATCATGTCAAACGGCGTCAACACCACTTTCAGTTTATCCTCTTCTATGAGGTTTATTTCCAAAACAATCACCACCGAAAAATATAATAGTCTTGATACTATTATAAGCGCAATGAGAAGAAAAAGCCATACGCAAATTTTTGGTATTTTTCATCTCTCCCGTCCGACTCCTTCCCCAAAGAATGAAAAATTCGTAAATTTTTGTGTTTTTCGGCTTTCTGACTATATTTTTTTCCGGTTTTGCCTTGAAAAAACTGAAGTTTGTGGTATGATAATTATGTATAGCATTTTTTATTCTATTTGGAACAAAGAAAGGATTTACATTATATATGGAATTTTCCAACGAAAAAAAGACGATACTTTCGGGCGTACAGCCCAGCGGCAACCTCACCATCGGTAACTATCTTGGTGCTATCCGCAACTGGGTTGCTTTGCAAAACGATTCTTATGAAACACATAACTTCCTCTATTGCGTGATGGATATGCACGCGATCACGGTTCGTCAGGTTCCCGCGGATCTTCGCCGCAGAACACTCGAAACCATCGCGATCTATATGGCTTGCGGCATTGATCCCGAAAAGAGCTTGCTCTTTGTGCAGAGCCATGTTCCTGCACATGCACAGCTCGGTTGGGTCCTTGACTGCTACACCATGTTCGGTGAACTTTCCCGCATGACACAGTTTAAGGATAAAAGTGCAAAAAATGCGCAGAATATCAACGCGGGGCTTTTCACTTATCCTGCGCTGATGGCTGCGGATATCCTTCTTTATCAGGCTGATCTCGTTCCTGTCGGCCTTGACCAGAAACAGCATCTGGAGCTTGCACGCGACGTTGGTGAACGCTTTAATCAGATCTACGGCAATACCTTTGTCATTCCCGAGCCTTATATGTCCAAAACAGGTACAAAGATCTGCTCGCTTCAGGATCCTACCAAGAAAATGAGCAAATCTGATGAAAATCCGAACGGCTGTGTTCTGATGTTCGATTCCAAGGACGATATCATGCGCAAATTCAAACGCGCTGTCACCGATAGTGATACTTCCGTTCACTATGGTGAAGGAAAGGACGGCATCAATAACCTGATGTCCATCTATTCCTGCTTCACAGGAAAGACCTTTGAAGAGATCGAAAAAGAATTTGAAGGCCGCGGCTATGGTGACTTCAAAATCGCCGTTGGCGAAGCGTGTGCAGACGGTCTTGCGCCCATTCAGGCAGAATATGCAAGACTGATGGCGGATAAGGGCTATCTTGAAAATCTTCTCCGTGAAAACGCAGATAAGGCTTCTTATATCGCGCGCAAAACGCTCTCAAAGGTTTACCGTAAAGTGGGCTTCCTCGCAAAATAAGATAAAGAAAGCTTGATTTTTATGCTTGAAACGGTTTTCCGTGCAGATAATATCTTCTGCCTTTTGGCTATTCTGATCGGCATGGGGGGAAGTTTTCTTCTCTCTCCTGCCGCAAGAAAGCTTGCCGCACTCTGCGGCTGTATGGATATCCCGGATGGAAAGCGAAAGCTTCATCAAACACCCGTCGCTTATTTCGGCGGGCTTGCTATTCTCGCGGGATTTATCCTCTCCGCGCTGATCCTCTCTCTTTATATCACGGGAACGGTGCCGCGTTCGGTGGCGATCCTCGTTATTGGCGGTATGTCGATCACCTTGGTCGGCATGATCGACGATATGATCTCTATGCGTCCGCTGGTGAAGTTTCTTTGCCAAGTGATCATTTCCATTTTGACTGCCTATTTTGGTGGAACGATCGAATATATCACGCTTTTCGGCAAGGTCGTGGAGCTTGGTATCTTTTCGCTTCCGTTTACCGTGCTTTGGCTCGTTTTGATCATCAACGCCGTCAATCTGATCGACGGTCTTGACGGACTGGCAGGCGGCGTGACAGCGCTGGAATCCATGACACTGATGTTGACGGCGCTTTTGATGGGCAATGTCATTGCGGCGCTGATCTCCGCGGCACTTTGTGGTGCGATCCTTGGCTTTTTGCCGTTCAATCTCAACCGTGCCACGATCTTTATGGGTGACGCGGGCGCGATGTTTATCGGTTATACGATGGCGTGCATTTCCGTTTTCGGACTTTTCAAGGCGCAAGCACTGTTTTCTATCGTCGTGCCGGCAATGATCTTTGCTTTGCCGATCATGGATACGGTGATCGCCTTTTTCCGTCGTATTTTCAAAGGACAAAGTCCTTTTCGTGCGGATCGCACACATTTGCATTATAAATTGCTGGACAGTGGCCTTTCCGCGTGGCAATCTGTGCTGGCGATCTATGCGGCGACGGCGGTCTTTTGTATCGCTTCTGTCATTTTTTCAAAATATCCGGTCATCGCCGTTTTTCTCGGTGTTTCGGCGATCGCTTTTCTTGAGATCTTAAAACACCGCCGTGCGATCTTTGCCAAAAAAGAATGCGCCACGGTACCCGAAAGAACAAACTGCGAAAGGAGCGGCGATATTCATGAAGACGCGGAAAACTAACAAAAACGTTTTGACCGTGCTGTCTATTCTTTCTGTCTTGCTGCTTTTTTCGGGCGTTTGCGCGCTTTCGCTGTTCGGGCTTTACCGCATGGGTGTGATTATGCTTCCCAAAACGCAGGACGAGGAAGTTTCCCTCGGAACACAAGACGGTCTTTCTTTCCCCGTTTATACGCCGGCGGAAGAAAACGTGTATATTCCTCCGTCGCTTGACCAGTCTATGGAAAAGCTTTTTTGGGAAGCTCCCTTCAGGGATAGCTACTATATCAAGGTGGAGGTATCCACCAGCGCAGAGGCAGATCCGACCTTGCCCGATGCGGGTACTTATGAGATTTGGCGCTACGGCGATCGGTTTAAGATCAATTATTATGATTTTTTTGACAGCGTGGTGCAGAGCGTCACTTGTGACGGTGAACGCATACAGGTGATGAACTACCGCGATGCCTCCACGGTTTACTATATGCTTTCGGCGGATTACGGTTATGACACGTTTTCTCCGGTCCCCGATTTTTCCGATCTTTCCAACCAGGTGTATCGTACGCGCACTTACGTGGAAAAGGACGGCATTTGCACCATTATTTATGAATACGATGAAGGCGAGATGCGTGAAAAGGTTTCCGTCGACATGACCACGGGTGTGATCACGGGCTTTATTCGCAGCTATCAAGGGCGGATCCAGATGCACGTCACTCTCACCGGCTCGGATTTTTCTTTCGTATTCCAAGACTATATGTTTTATCTGAACTGAGCGGCGTTTTATGTGAGTAATATCGCAAGAATCACGGCAAGGACTGTTCCGTTATCATCGGCATCTCCGAGTAAGATCGAAAGGATCAAGATGAAAAGGATTAAGTCCTCTGCTGAGATTTTTTCCAGAATGCTCCGAAAAGCGCCCGTGTTTTTTTCTTTTTCCGAAAATGGCGCACAAAGCGGCGTTTCTTCTTTTGCTTCTGTTTGCTTCGTTTCCTGCTTTTCCGGTGTTTTTTCGTTTTCTTCGGGACGGGGCATGGGCGGTTCACGGTATAAGCTGCCGTTGTAATCGGGCGGCAGGGAGATGGTTCTTTCCTTGGGCTCGGTTTCAATCGAGCCGTAGCTTCTGCTGTAAATATCCATGGCGCCCTCCTTTATATGAAGTTCCCGAAACGCCCCGCCATCTGTGCCAGATTCATCATTTTCAGCACCTTGTCGATCTTTTCGCGGCGGCGCACGTCGAGAAAAGGCTTCAATGCTTGCAGCAGCGCGCAAGTGTTTTTGATATTTTGTTCAAAAGCGGGAGAAAGAAATCCGCCGCCAAGTGTCAGCGCTTGTTCCGCTTGCAGGGTGGCAAGCGCCGATTCTGCTTCTTCAGATTCCGCGCTCGGCGCGGCATTTGTCGGTGCGGACGGACCGTTTTTTTCTCCGTTTTGCGTCATGGTGTCTGCCAGCGCCTTGATCTGTGCCATCATGTCCGGATTTTGGAGCAGACTGTTTAGTTTGTCGCTGAAATCATTGTTCATCTCTTGGCCCCTTTCTTCGCTGATCTTAGCTTGCTTTAGCGGTTCTTTTCTTGTTCGATGGCTTTGAGAATTTCCGAAGCTTCTGTGCTTTCGATGCCGCCGAGCATGCGATTCAGCTCATCAACGCTCGTATTTTCCAGCGTGCCGCGCAGTTTTGTGACGTTTGACGTCTGCATCGTGACGATCATCGGGTTTAGTCCGAGTGCGAGAGCGATCATACGCATTTTTTCCTGCAGCTCGGTATCGGAAAGAGAGAGCAGAGAATTTAACATATTTTGATTGATTTCCATAGTGACCTCCAAAAGTAAAAGCATCGTTTTCGATGAAATTTCGGGTGAGAACCCCCTTCTCAACCCCATTCTATGCGGCAATTTTTTCTTTTGCCACTTTTTTTCAATTTTTATGAAAAATCAATTTTTGATCGGAGGATTGATGATGAAATTTACCCCACCCAAAAACAAAACGGCGAAATGTTTTTCATTTGCGTGCATGATCGTCGGCTGTCTTTTGATTGCCACACTGTTTCTTGACGTGCCGTATCAAGTGATCTTTGAGGTGATCGCACTGATCTTTTACGTTCTCAGCTTTGAACTGATGTTCCGCTATAGTTTTACGACGTATATGTATATCATCGAGGACGGTAATTTCATCGTTCGCAAACAAACGGGGCAAAAAGCCATGTATGCCTGCAATGTTTCCATGCGCACGGCAACGGCT
>JBGVIG010000424.1:0-3630 GCA_045122995.1 Eubacteriales bacterium
ATGGTGGATTCGGACCACCGAAGTCAGTGACAACAGATTTACAGTCTGCCCCCTTTGGCCGCTCGGGAAATCCCCCTTGTTATTTAGGCTTCACTTGGTGTGAAGCCTTTGGAGCTGGTGATCGGAGTCGAACCAACAACCTGCTGATTACAAATCAGCTGCTCTGCCATTGAGCCACACCAGCATTCTTTTCTCGCCGCATTGGCTTTGCCCTTGCGACGAGAGAAAGTATACCATAAATCACGGTATTTGTCAATACCTTTTTGAAAAGTTTTTTGTTTTATTTTACGTAAATCGCAAGATCTTCTGTAATCTTTTCTTCTCCGTAAGAATATGGCACCGTACAAGCCTCATCACGGAAAAATTCCCATTTATTCTCTCCGGGATAAACACCCACATAAACACCCGTAGGAACTTCAAAATGCCTGCCGCTGTTTTCTTGTCCGACAAAAATAATATCAACAGAAACAGAAGGAGCAAGTTCTGCCACCGAAGCAAAACGTTCTTCTTTTTCGGAAGATTTTTCAAAGCTTCGACTTGCAAATTCACGCGTTCCGTTTTGATCTTCAAGGGAATACGAAATAGAAGAAACAAAATCGTCCTTGATCGTATACGTCGAAAGAACCGTTTCTTTTCCTGTAATACCAAAAGCAGAAAGTGTCGCCGCAGTCTGCGGTGTCAACGTAGAAGCATATTGCACGATCATGGCGCCATCTTCGCCTTTTTTGGAGTTTTTCTGATTCAAACTGTTACCATCAAGAGGAAATTCTCCTTCCAGATAGTTCGAAACGAAATGGGAATAATTTCCGTTAAGAAGCAAGACTGCACAAATGCCGTTTTCATCTTCCGTATAGACAGAGCCTTCGTAAGCATAAAGACGATAATCTCCGACTGTTTCGCAAATGTTATATGCCGCATAGATATTTTGCGCGCGTTCATAGTAAATCTCATAAGTAAAATCATCTTCGGCATAAACGATGGTTTCTGTAAAAGAATTCATCTCCACGTCGCTCAAAAACATGGTAACAAGTTCATTTTTAGCACGGATCATACCGATCGAAACCGAAGCGCCACTGGCACAAGAAACAAAAACTGAAAGACTCATTGCCAGCAGTAAAAAAACAGTAAGTAACTTTTTCATAAATCCTGACCTTTCCAATCTGAATTTCTATTGATAAAAATCGCAAAGTCAAAGAGCAAAATAATTCCACGGCACTGCCGTAAGATCGGGAAACTCCGTAAACACAAGCCGTTTATTATTGATCGGGTGGCGGAACCCAAGACGAAAAGACCAAAGAGAAAGTGAATGACGATCTCTAGCACCATATTTGCTATCTCCTGCCACCGCCATGCCGCGAGAAGCAAATTGCACGCGTATTTGGTGCGTTCTGCCCGTATGCAAACGAACTCGCACAAGAGAAAACAAACCGTCTTCTGTCGCCGCCATTCGCTCATAAGAGAGCGAAGCGGGCTTGGCACCTTTGTCTGTTTCTTTACCGACAGATGCCATATTACGGTTACCATCGTGACAAAGATAGTCGCGGAGCGTATCTCTTTCCTTTTCGGGTTTCCCGTGAATGACGGCGAGATATTCTTTTTCAAAGGTTTTGCCGACAACCGCAGTGCTTAGTTTTCCGGCGGTTTTCTGATCAATGGCAAAAACCATCACGCCGCCGACCGCGCGATCCAGACGGTGGATCGGATAAACCATTTTTCCAAGTTGCTTGGTAAGCAGATCCGTCATCGCCTCATCGCCGGTGCGATCCGGTTGCGAAAGAATACCGACAGGCTTCACGGCAACCACAAGAGATTCATCGGAATAAAGTATTTTTATCATGGTGTTCATTTTACATCAATCTCAAAATTGTCATTGTTTACACGAATGTTGATTTCCGAAATATTACGTTCATAACCGGAAATGATCTTCTCTGCCGCCATATCTTCGATCTCACGGCTGATAAAGCGACGCATATTTCTTGCGCCGTATTTTGCAGAAAAAGCTTTCTCCGCAATAAAAGCAGGAACTTCGTCAGTATAACGAACGATGATTCCTTTTTCCCAAAGCGCTTTGGAAAGGTCACCCAGCATGATTTTTGCGATTGCCGCAAAATCAGTTTTATCAAGTGAACGGAAAGTGATGATCTCGTCTACACGATTGATAAATTCCGGACGAAGGAATTCGGAAAGTGCCTTTTCAGTTCTGTTTTCGGAAAGCTTTGCCATATCGTTACCAAAGCCCATGGCATTGGTGACACCAGAAGAGCCTGCGTTGGTGGTCATCACGATGACACAATTATCAAATTTCACTTCTTTACCGTGAGAATCGGTAATGCGTCCGTCGTCAAGAATCTGAAGCAAAATATTAAGAACGTCGGGGTGTGCCTTTTCGATCTCATCAAAGAGAACGACGGAATACGGGTGGCGGCGGATCTTTTCCGTTAACTGTCCCGCGTCATCATAACCAACGTATCCGGGAGGTGAACCAACCATACGGGAAACAGAGTGTTTCTCCATAAATTCAGACATGTCAAGTCGGATCAGCGCATCGGGAGTATTAAAAAGATCTTCTGTCAAAACCTTGACAAGTTCCGTCTTACCAACACCCGTAGGACCTGCAAAAATAAAGGAGGCAGGCTTGCGTTTATAAGAAACGCCTGCACGATTGCGTTTGATCGCGCGGCAAACGGCGTCTACAGCTGCGTCCTGACCGACGATACGTGTTTTCAAGCGATCGGAAAGACCGATCAATCTCTCAAATTCGTTAGCTGTGATAGAGCCCGAAGGAACACCCGTCCAGATCTCAATCACGCGCGCCAAATCTTCGATACTAAGATGGATCGTTGCCATCTGTTCACAAAGCGATGCATATTCCGCTTCGTTTTTCATTTGGCTTGCTTTGATGGAAGCAATTTTTTCATAATGCTCAGAGAGTGCTTTTTCGTCAGCTTCTGCAGGCAAAGACAGCTGCTCGATCTCGCTTGCCGCTTCCGAAAGCTTTTTCATCTCCGTTTCCACGGTGGCAACGCGGTCAAGCACGGGAGAATTCATCGCAACGTAAGCTGCCGCTTCATCAAGAAGGTCGATCGCCTTGTCAGGCAAAAATCTGTCTGTGATGTAGCGCTCGGAAAGCTCCACGGCACGTCCGATGATCTCATCGGAAATGTGGATCTTATGGAAGGTTTCATAATATTTTTTGATACCCGCGAGAATCTTTTTCGTTTCTTCGATCGAAGGTTCATCGACCATGATCGGCTGGAAACGACGTTCAAGCGCGGAATCTTTTTCTATATATTTACGATATTCAGTAAGCGTTGTTGCACCAATAAGCTGGATCTCACCACGAGAAAGTGCAGGCTTCAAAATATTTGCCGCATTCATGCTGCCTTCAGAATCACCGACGCCAACGATGCTGTGAACTTCGTCAATGACAAGAATGATATTGCCCAGCGCCTTGACTTCGTCGATAAGCCCTTTCATTCGGCTCTCAAACTGACCACGGAACTGTGTGCCGGAAACAAGTGCGGTAAGGTCAACCAAATGTACTTCTTTATCACGAAGTTTATACGGTACATTTCCGCTCACAATGCGCTGCGCAAGCGCTTCCGCGATCGCAGTTTTACCAACACCGGG
>JBGVIG010000425.1:0-5603 GCA_045122995.1 Eubacteriales bacterium
CCCCGTCGAAACCTTTACGGGCCCATATGTCAGTATTTCTGACGCTCGCGTTCATAACGGTCAATATCGCGAGCTTCTGCTTTTTTCGCAGCATCTTCACGCTTATCATAAAGCTTCTTACCTTTACACACACCAAGCTCCAGTTTTACGTTTTTACCCGAAAAATAAAGCGAAAGAGGAACAAGCGTATACCCTTGTTGACCAACAAGCGCATGAAGCTTCAAAATTTCTTTTTTGTGCATAAGAAGCTTGCGTTCACGTAAAGGATCACGGTTAAAGATATTTCCTTTTTCATAAGGACTGATATGGATTCCCGTCGAAAAAATTTCACCGTTTTTAATGTAACAATAGGAATCCTTCAGGTTAACAGTTCCTTGGCGCAAACTTTTGACCTCAGTGCCAAAAAGCGCAATGCCCGCTTCATAGGTGTCTTCTACGAAAAAGTCATGACGGGCTTTTCTGTTTTGTGCGATCAATTTTGTGTTTTTCTTGTCCGCCATGGTTTTCTCCTCACTTTCTTAAACGGATTATAGATAGTTTATCATATTTTTATATAAATGTCAACGGGAAACCCGTCGATTTATAGAAAATCATTCTATCATTTTCACCGCTTCCAACGCATTTTCCGCAATAAGATCTGCCTCGTGATCTGCCCATGTATGGCGAAATTCATGAAGACTTCCCTTACCACCGCCTGTCAAAACAAGTATCCCTTTACAACCTGCGTCATGTGCCATCACGATCTCATTTTTACCCATATCTCCAATGACATAACACGCAGAAAGATCAAGATCATATTTTTCCACGCAAAGATCAATAAGTCCTGTTTTCGGTTTTTTACAATTACAAAAGTCGTTACTTGTATGCGGACAAACGAGAAACTCATCGATCACAGCCCCTTCTTGAGCAAAATCAGTCATCAATTTTTTTGCGGTGTTTTCATAATCTTCATAGGAAATGATGCCTTTTCCAATCTTACTTTGATTCGTAATGATAATATTCCGATATCCTTTTTGCATAGCAAGCTTTACCGCTTCGGCAGAAAAAGAATAGAGCTCCACGTTCATTACATCTCCCGTTGCAGTGCCGCCAAGAGTTCCTTGCAAATCCCAAAAAATCGCTTTTTTCATTACTACGATGATTCCCCTTTTTCTTTTATCTTAACACAAACAGTGAGTTTTTACAATATTCCCGGAAACTTTCTTGACTTTATTGGATTTATTCAATATAATAATGTATGAAAAATAATTATCTAGGAGGTTTTTCTCATGGAAAAAAAGATTGTCATGTTCACCGGCGATAGCATCACCGATTGCAATCGCGCGCGTCCTATCGGAGATGGCTTCGGTAAGATGGGTGATAGTTATGTTGCTCGCATTTTTGTGGATACTTGGGCAGATTTTCCTGAAAACAATATTCAATATCTGAACTCTGCCATTAGTGGCAACACCACCAAACAGCTTCTTGATCGTTTTGATACAGACGTTCTTGCTTATAATCCCGATTACGTTTGTTTGATGATCGGTGTCAATGACGTTTGGCGTCACTTTGACGGCTCCAAATTCACGGAAATTTTGCTCTCTCCCGATGATTCGGCAAATAACATGGAAACGATGATCCAAAAAACAATTGCAACAGGTGCAAAACCGATCATTCTTTCTCCTTATTTCCTTGATCGCAATCACGAAGATCCGATGCGCCACATGGTAGACGAGATCAATGTTCGTTACAAAGCGCTTGCGGAAAAATACAATATCGGCTATATTGATATTCAGACAAAATTTGACGAATATCTGAAAACCGGTTCTTGCTATATCCTTTCGGCAGACCGCGTTCACCCGAAAGCGCCGGGCATCTCCCTGATCGCTCGCTGCATCTATAATCACCCCGACTTCCGCGTGATCTTCCATGATTGATTCTCGTCTTTATAACGAAAAAAATCTTTGGACATATCTCGCAAACACAGATCTTCCCATCACCATATACGGCATGGGGAACGGTGCGGATAAGATCATTGCAGAGCTTTCCAAGAGAAATATTGATGTCGCAGACTTTTTTGCGTCAGACGGCTTTGTGCGCGGTCATAGTTTTCACGGCAAACGCGTGCTCTCCTTTTCCGAAGTAAAAGAAAAATATGAAAAATTCATCATTTTGCTTGCTTTCGGTTCCTCTCTTTCCGACGTGATGGCACGCATTTACGATATCGCTGATGAGCATGAGCTTTACGCACCTGATGTCCCCGTTTGCGGCGGACCGCTCTTTGATGCCGATTTTTATCTTACGAACAAAGAAAAATTTGACGCGGTTCGTGCGCTTTTCGCAGACGAAAAATCCAAAGAAGTTTATGACGATCTAATCTCTTATAAGCTTTCCGGTGATATTTCTTATCTTCGTCATGCAGATACGCCAAAGGAAGAAGCGCTCACAGATATCCTTTCCGGGGGATATACAGCTTATGCAGATCTCGGTGCTTATAACGGCGATACGATCCGTGAA
Organism: Eubacteriales bacterium; assembly: GCA_045122995.1. Classification (GTDB taxonomy): domain Bacteria; phylum Bacillota; class Clostridia; order Oscillospirales; family CAG-272; genus QALR01. The sequence goes on from JBGVIG010000425.1 coordinate 2,497, forward strand.
ACGCTTGCGTTCTTCCCTACAGTAAAAAAGATCACAGCCTTTGAACCATCGCCCAAAACATATCATAAGCTCATGCGTTATTTGGATACTGTAGAAGGCGTTGAGCTTACATCTTTCAACCTTTGCGCATGGGACAAAGCGGAGTCCGTAGTGTTAACGGACGGCTCCGGCAGAAACACTGCCATCGGCGGCGGTGCTGATGCAAAAACGAAAAGCGGTGCCGTTGTCCATGCTTCCGAATGCGATTCGCTGGACAACCGCGCAAATTATCAAAATGAAAAACTTTTCATCAAGTATGACGTGGAAGGTGCAGAAAAAGAGGCACTTCTCGGCTCGGTGAACATGATTCAAAACAACGAAACCGAGCTTCTCGTTTCCCTTTATCACAAAAGCGAAGATCTCTTTTCCATGCCGCTCATGCTTCGCAAAATGATGCCGGATCATAAATTTTATCTTCGCAAACACCCATATATCCCTTCTTGGGATATCAACCTATACGTCACGTTGAAATAATAAAAGGAGAATACTTATGGCAAGAGAGCTTCATGTTTCCAAGCTCGGAAACGACAAAAATATCGGTACAGCAGAAAAACCGTTTCTTACGATCTCTCAAGCGGCAAAGATCGCTGAAGAGGGCGACACCGTCATTGTACACGAAGGCACTTACCGTGAATGGGTAAAACCCGAACACGGCGCCAGAAATGAAATCAGACGCATCACTTACACCGCGGCAGAAGGTGAGCAAGTCATCATCAAAGGCTCTGAAATCCTCACAGGCTGGCAGAAAAACGACGACGGCACATGGACAGCGTCCGTCCCCAACGATCTTTTCGGTGACTACAACCCCTATGCGACCGAAGTCAACGGTGACTGGATGATAAAATCTTTGGAACACCCCTGCCACACAGGCATGGTATATCTGAACGGTAAAGCGCTTCGCGAGATCAATTCTCTGACACCTCCCACGGAAGAAGAAATGATCTGGTCCGCGGCCGTAGAAGAAGACAAGACCGTTTTCACCGTGAATTTCCAGAATAATGATCCCAACGATGCACTCGTGGAGATCAACGTCAGAAAATGTTGCTTCTATCCCGAAAAGACAGGTCTTAACTACATCACTGTCCGTGGCTTTGAAATGGCACAGTGCGCTACCACTTGGGCGCCCCCTACCACCGAACAGTTCGGTATCATCGGCCCGCATTGGGCAAAGGGCTGGATCATTGAAAACAACCGTATCCATGATGCCCGTTGCAGTGCTGTCAGCATCGGTAAAGAAATTTCCACAGGCGACAATATGTATCACCGCTACCACAGAAAAGCCGGTTACCAGACACAGCTCGAAGTGGTTTTCGCCGCCAAACGCATCGGTTGGAGCAAAGAAACGATCGGTTCTCATATCATTCGCAATAACGTCATCTACGATTGCGGTCAGAACGGTATCGTAGGACATCTCGGTAGCGCATTCAGCGAAATTTACGGCAATGAAATCTATCACATTGGTACGATGAGTGAATATTTTGGCTATGAAATCGCAGGTATCAAACTCCATGCGGCGCTCGACACCTATGTGCATCACAATCATATCCATGATTGCACACTCGGTTCTTGGTTTGACTGGCAGGCACAAGGCATTCGCCTTAGCTGTAACCTCTATCACCATAATACGAAAGATCTTTTCCTTGAAGTAACACACGGACCGCAAATCATTGATAATAATATTTTCGGTTCTAAAATGAATATACTCAATGCGGCACAAGGTAGCGCTTTCATTCATAATCTTTTCCTCGGCGGCACACACCGTTATGATGTCATTGAACGCTCTACGCCCTATCATTACGCACATTCCACAGATATCAAAGGTACCGCTGTCGTTTACGGCGGTGACGACCGTTTCTATAACAATATTTTCCTTGATACCCTCAAGAGCGACAGAACGCCTTACGTTTGCGGTACTACCATGTATGAAGGCTATCCCAATTCTATGGAAGAATACATCGAACGCGTGGACAAGCATGGCAAAGGCGACGTAGAATACTATATGCGCGAGCGTCAGCCCGTGTATATCGGTGACAACTATTACGGCGACGGCGTTGGCGGATATGAAAAAGCGACCGGCGATGTACACGTCGAATGTGCATCGAACGCGGTCATTACCAATGAAGAAGACGGTATCTATCTCGAGATCACGCTTGATAATGCGTTTAATGTCATGACAACCAAGATGGTCACCACCATGATACTTGGTATGCCCCGTCTTTCCGAAGAGCTTTATGAAAATGCAGACGGCACACCTCTTTGCATTGATACCGACCTCTTGGGTAACAAACGTTCGGAAGCACCCACCGCAGGCCCCATTGAAGGCTTGAAAGCAGGAACACAAAAGATCAAGCTCCTCGCAAAATAATATAATCGGCTTATCGCCCTATTGTCTTTAGGCAAAATAAAAAGCACTTATGATCAACATAAGTGCTTTTCTTCTTAAAAACAAATCATTAAAGCGTAGAAACCACCATATCCGCACCATCGGAAACGGAAAATGCTCCAAGACCCGCAGGAACGAAAACGCTTTCGCCTTTTTTCATAGTGAGGCTACCGCCATTCCAAGAAACAGTTGTGTTGCCGTCAAGACACAGCAAATGCACAAAGCTTTCTTTTTCCGCAGTCATAGTGAAAGCTTTTTCAAAATGATAAACGGTAAAATAACCGCATTTCGCAATAATACCTTTTTCTTCATCGGTTTCTGCACGAACTGCCGCAGGATCTTCGATCTTGTCGATCACGGCAAGCGCATCGTCCACGTGAAGCTCACGAAGTTTGCCATCAGCGCCACGGCGATTATAGTCATAAACACGATAAGTAATATTGGAGTTCTGCTGGATCTCCGCGATCAAAATACCCTTACAAATCGCGTGTACCATGCCCGAAGGAATAAAATATGTTTCTCCTTTTTTCACGGGTGTATAATTCATCAATTCTTCCAGTGTGCCATTGGCAATCGCTGTGCGAACTTCGTCTGCAGAATATTTTTTCTTCAATCCGTAAATGATTCTTGCATCAGGGGCTGCATCAACGATGTACCACATCTCTGTTTTGCCATACTGGCCTTC
>JBGVIG010000426.1:0-4850 GCA_045122995.1 Eubacteriales bacterium
CTTTGCAAAATCCGCTCCTTTTTGCTGACGGCACCCCCGTCCAAACGAAAGAAGATTTCCATCGCCGTCGCGAGGAGATCAAAAATCTGATACTGGATCTTGCCTTTGGCGGCATGCCGCCCGAACCGGAAGCGATCGAACTGGAGCCTCTGTACACACCACAGCGTGGCAAAAAAAGCACATACCGTGTTCATATCACGGAAAAAGGAAAGACCTTCTCATTCACTTTCACAGTAAATATTCCGCAAAGAAATCCAAACGATCCTCATGAAAAATTCCCGGTTCTTCTCACGGGGGACGCCTGCTTTGAATACATCACCGACGAGGTCGTGCAGGAAGCGATAAGCCGAGGTTTTCTGGTCGTTCGTTTTAACCGCACCGAATTTGCGTCTGACGTTTATGGTGCTGAACGCAAATACGGCATTTATGCGCTTTATCCCGATCTGCATTTTTCCGCCATTTCCGCATGGGCGTGGGGATATTCCCGCGTGATAGACGTTTTGCCGAAAATCTCCTTTGCTGACTGCACAAAGATCGGTATTTTAGGACATTCCCGCGGTGGAAAAACCACTCTTCTTGCAGGAGCTTTGGACGAGCGTATTGCTTTTGTCAACGCCAACGGCAGCGGCACACATGGTTGCGGTTGCTGGCGCTATGAGCAGGAAGAACCCGACGGAAAGCGCTCCGAACTCTTATCAGATCTTGCCAAAAATTTTCCCTATTGGCTTGGTTCCGATCTTCATAAATACATCGGACATGAAACCGCGCTTCCCTACGATACGCATCTTTTGAAAGCGCTCATCGCGCCGCGCGCATTCCTTGAAACCAACGGCACCGGCGACATCTGGGCAAATCCCAAAGGAAGCTATCTCACGCATCTTGCCGCACTTCCTGTTTGGGAATTTTTCGGCTGTCCCGAAAAGCTTGGAATCCGTTACCGCGAAGGTGAACATTTCCACAGACCGGAAGATGTTTGCGCGTTCCTTGATTTCATGGAAGGCAATCCCATTTGGCAGGTTCCCGAAGATTATCGGGATCTGGAAAAGATCAATCTATTTGAAAAAACAACGTAATCCCAACTAAAAAAACGGAGAAAGATCATATCTTCTCCGTTTTTTCTTTATGCAAGTGATCTTCCAAGATTTTTGCAAGCTTCCACACCGTCATCATCAGGTGCATCACGGCAGATCACACCGTTGCAAACAAGATTCGCGCCTGCCCCACGGCAAGTGTCTTCCCAATTTCGCATCCATTCACCGTCGCCCCAACCGTAAGAACCGAAAAGCCCCAGTTTTTTACCGCCAAGCTTCGATTCGCAAGAGGTGAACATCGGTTCAAATTCGCCCTGCTCCAGTTGCTCCATGCCCATCGAAGGGCACCCAAAAGCAATAGCATCAAAGTTTCCCACAGAATCTGCGGAAAATTCAGCAGCGGTAAACATTGTACCTTCCGCACCTGCCTCGCGAACACCGTCCAGAACGGCAGAGGCCATCATCTCGGTATTCCCCGTACCGCTCCAATAAACGATTGCAATTTTACTCATAATCCATATTCCTTCCGTAAAAATAAAATCTTCAGAAATATTACTATTTGAAGTATACTTATTATGTTCTCTCATTTCAAAAATCATGCAAAAGTGAAAAAAAGACTTGCTCTTTTTTTCCGCATGAATTATAATGAAGACAAGCCCTCGCGCTTTTACAATATGTGTACCGCGACCAAATAGGAGGTTTTCCATGAATCAGCTTTTCAAAGATGCTCTGCACTACTCAGAAAAAACCGTTCGTCAAGCTTTGACCGCCACGATTCGCGATCCGCAAAGCCCGTATTTCGGAAAGCCACGCCTTCCCAACGGATTGTATGAACCATGTTATCCAATGATTTACATTACGCATATCTGTTCCGTATATGTTTGTCCCGAAAGTGTTTATTATCATAATGACGAGCTTATGGACATGCTAAAGATCCTCTGTGTTGGCACGGAAAGCGTGGTTCATGAAGATGGAACCGACGATCTCACCATCTCCAATTTCCATCAGCCGGAATATTTTCACATTCCCTTGCTTTGCCAAGCATATCGTTATCTGGAAGCGATCCCTTCCCCCAGCGAAAAAGAAAAAGAAGCAACAGAAAAGCTTTATCATTTAATCGAGCGACTTTCGCAAGGTCTTCTCGCCAGCGGATTTCACACACCCAATCATCGCTGGGTACATACGTCAGCGCTCTATTATGCGTACAACACGCTAAAAGTCAAAGACGAAAGATTTCTTGCACTTGCGAAAAAATATCTCGCAGAAAAAATAGATATTGATGAGTACGGCGAGTTTTCCGAGCGTTCTGCCGGCATGTATAGTGCTGTTTCTGATCGTGCGCTTTGCGGCATTGCCGTGGAAGCGAAGAAACCCGAACTTTTTGATCTTGTAAAAAGAAATCTCCTCCTGGTATATCGTTACTTGGAATCGGAAAGCGCGATCTTCACACAAAACTCCCGCAGAAAAGATAAAGGCGAAGTCAGCAGCGATATCCTTTTTGATTTTGATCGCTACACAGACATCTGCTTGACCGCTTATGCCAATACCAAAGATCTTACATTCTTACAGATACTATTCAGTGCGCTTGAAAAACGCAAGGAGCCTCGACTCGTTTATTCCTCGCTTCCTGCCTTTTTGAACTACCCCGAACTGAAAAATGTGCAAGTCGATTTTTCCGCGCTTCCCCCGCTTGAAACAGAATTTCACGCCTATTATCCCGATTCTTATATCGTTCGTGTGAAAGAAGAAAATGCTATCTATTCGATCCTTGCAAAAAACCCCAACTTTTTGCACGTGACCGTCGGCAATATCCGCATCTGTGCCAGAATGTGTTCTTCATTCTTTGCCAAAGCACAGTTTTTACCCGATGTCATCGAAAAAATCGGCGAGAAAAAATATCGCATGGTATATCACACAGCCGCTGATTATAAATTGCCTTTTGACGTACCGCCGGAAGGCTCCGAAAAATATTGGACGATGGATTATAAGAGCCGCACGAGCATTTGTCGTTGCGAATATGGTTACACCGTAGATTTTGAGTTTACAGAAAAAGGAATCCGTATGCATATCGAAACAGATGGTATGCCAAATGTTCCCTTTAAGCTGGAATTCACCGTCACACCTGATGTTTACGTTCGTGCTGGCAATGCGATGACGATGGCGACGGCCGGCAGTTTTCTCTGTGCTAGAGATGGTGATATTTCTCTTTATAATTACGAAGGCGATCGCATCACCATCAAAGGCGCCTTTTCCGAGCATTTTTATCATCGTGATATGCGCGGAAGCATCTCCGCTCCGAGCAATAAATTCATGCTTTATTTCACGGAATTTTCTCCTATTGATAAAGCTGTGGAGATCATCTGCGAAAAAAATCAACCTTGGGATTTTTATAAATAATAATGTATATAGCAAAAAAAGGCAGGATCCTCCATACAGGTCCTGCCATTTTTTCATTACTCAATCATAAATATCCTTATGGTACATCTAAAAGATTTTGAAGTGACGGTACCTCGTCCAAATCAAACACAAAAACGATGCCATCAGACGCATATTCTGCCAAAAGCACGGTGTTTTCCGCGTCAGTTCTCGTTTCGATGAAGATCACCTCAGTCACGCCCAATTTTTCAAGCGTTTCAAGGGCAACAAATATGCACCGCGTATCCCATAAAAAAGACTTATCCTGCACGTTGAAGTGCGTAGGCAAAATGGCGTTCAGCACCGCACGGGACAATTCCGAAGTACCGCGAAAACCGATCTCTTTATTTTTGATCTTGATATCCGTGCCATTTTCCACAGTGATGATTCTATTTTTATTCGGAATTTCATAGCTGAGAGTTACAAGATCCTGCCAAAGCTCTCTGCGAAGCAAATTATCCCAAACGTAAATTTTTTGAACGATCTCGCCATCAACGGTTTCGATCTCATAAGCAAACAAAGCACCGCTTGATACAAAGGATTCATAAACGTCAGCATCACAAAAATGGATTCCCGAATCAAAGGAAGTGTCCGGTGACTTTCCGCAGCCGACAAATAAAAAGCAGATCACCAGAAGCCACGCCATCATGGATTTCCGCATACGATCACCTCACCAAAACATCATTTCCCAAATAAAGTATACTATGGAACACGCAAGAAGTCAATACCTCAAAAGCACATGATGTTCTATCAAAAAAGACTGCGCCAATCGCAGTCTTTTTTGTCTTATGTATTAGTGATTATCATTACCGTACCAACGGCCGCCCTGCGCTTCTTTCTTGTCATCTTCCAAAAGTGCCTCATGATTTTCAATAACCTTACGGAAACCGGCAACAAATCTGTCGACAATTTCTTTATCCAAATAATTGAATCTCGGAACAGAGAAGCAGAACTTATTGACAGAAGGATCGCAAAGTGCATCATCTTCACGAACGTCGCGGTCATTATGCGCAATTCTGCCCGGAACACCGCGATGTGTCATGTCAAAGGTCTTGAAGAATTTATGGGTATGCAGACAGAAGTTGCCGCCTTCTTTGACAAAACCACCGATTTCAGCATAAACCGCCTGCGCAAAACGCTTGACAGAAAGGCCATGCAGTTCTTCCGGATAATATGCACCGTGAGGGCAATACCAACCGGCCATGTTAGAACCCGTAGATTCATCAACACGGATCGGACGAATACCGGGAAGACCTTCAAGCTGATCCCAGAAATAATTCATTGCTTCACGAATTTTTGCGCTGCGTTCGTCATAATGCTTGAGCTGATCTCTTGCGATCGCTGTGCAAACCTGATTTGCACGTCCTTTTGCACCGCCAAGTGCGATGTGGAAATAATCTTTCA
>JBGVIG010000427.1:0-6715 GCA_045122995.1 Eubacteriales bacterium
TGCGCAAGAGGTGAAGGCGTGCGGCGTGCCGATACGTTTACAACCTGCGTGGCTTGTCAGTCCCACGGACGATAATCCATATAACAAAAAAACGCGCGAGATCTTGAATCGCTTTTCGAGAATGGGGATTGCCGAAAATGAAGGAAACGTTATTTTTCCTGAGGGAAATGCGCGCAAATATCTCAGTGAATATTTTGTGGACGAGTTTCCCGAAAACCCATACAGCGAAGATCCGTATGATATTCGCTGTGTATCCTTTGATCCAAACGGTGACGTTTTGAACGGAAACGTATACCGTCAAGATATCCTTGAAATTTTGGCAAGCTATGCACCGCAGGAAAATGATAACTAAGAATAAAAACCGCCGGCATTGCCGGCGGTTTTTATTGCAATAGAAAATAAAATGATTTTAGTTATCAAAGCCTGCGCCCTCAAAGATCTCCTTTGCTTTGGAATATTTCTTGAAAAGTGCTTCGAGGGTGGGGGCGAGATATATTTTACCGAGAAGCGTATCACGTTCGGGGTGGTGATTGGTCATTGCAATTTCTTCCGTCGTGTAGATATCGTAAACGCGGTTATGCCATGTAAATTGTTTGGGATCATACACGCCGTGTTGAATATAGATTGGACGAGCAGCTTTGGTGGTGACGTTATCAAAAACGTTCCAATTGGAAGAAGCGCCGTCAAGATAATAGCCTATCGCTTTTTCGCGAATGCGGTCATTTTCCGCATAATTGTGATGCATGACGTTAAAGCGGCGGCTATAAGATCTCTCGCAGTTGGCACCCACAACATAGATGGCTGCACCGTCGCGCAGGATCTGCATGTAATCCGTGATCTTATTGTATGCAATTTCGGCATCGCGTATATTGATGCCTTCACCGAGCGCAAAGGAAACGCTTTGCCATTGCCAGCCTACTGAAATCGCAGAATAAGCCGTTTTCTCTATGGTGTTGTGACAAATGGAAAGACCATCAACACGAAAAACGTTGATCGCGGGTGCGCTGGGAAAATCGTATGCGATGCGAGAAACGAAGTTCCCATCAATATTGATATCAAAGCTTGCATTTTTCGGATCGTCGCTTGCTTTCACGGGATCACCGATCGAAAGTGCAGACATGGAGATGTCATGAAAATAGTTACCTTGAATATTCACGCGTGCAGAGATGCCGCACATCAAAATGCCGTTTGTGCCAAGTTCTTTGAATTCGCAGCCCGAAACTGTTAGTCCGCGGGTATCTTGCGCGAAAACTGCCGCCGCGGGAACTTTTTTCATGCAGGAACGGATTACGTTGGCTTGCATGGAGCAAAAGCCATTGTCAGCAACGTATTGCTCGGTTACACCTGTGAATACGAGATTTTTGAGCGTGATACCGTCCATGTTTTTGAAAACGAGAAGCTTGTCTGCTCTCGGAACGTAGATTCTTTCCTTTAAACCAAGATTCGGAATAAAATGCAAAAGACCTTTTTTGTGGTCATAGCACCATTCGCCCTTCTTTAGGAAAACCTTATGATTGGAAAGGAAGCATTCACGATTTTTTGGCTGCAGAGCGGGCTGCATTTGTGTGAGGTAGCGATAGAGCTCATCGGGCACGATTTTCAAAAGGACGTGCGTATTGCCGTTTTCATCGAGTTTGGTGCGGCTACGATCGACGGAAAGCACGTGAAGAATGAAAAATTCCCATTCTACATAGAGCGTGATCGTCATAGGATAAAGATCACCGTCGGGAAGCTCGTCGGCAATTTCCTTTGGAATATAAATACCTTCTGAATTTTCCGCATTATCTCTGCCATTCGCATTCGAAAGGTCAAAGGCATGGAGAAAGTGGGCGGAGGTTGCACGTTTTAAGCGCAAGGAATTGATACCTTCGTAAAGATCGGAGAAGCGAGGATAATTGCCCTCGGAATCTGCAGGAAAATGATAAGTGCAAACATCATCTTCTTTTTTGATTTTAGAAGTAGGAATAGGGAAATTCGTAGTGAGTGTTGCCGCGCTGTGTTCACAGAGTATGGACAGACGGATATTTTCGAGGCAAGGATTTTCCGTCGCATCAAAGATCAAGGGCTTATGCAAGCGGTAGTGGTGTTCTTTTGTGTCGAACAAGAGTGTGGCTGTGAGCTTATTTTCCGGCGTTGCTTTTTTCGCGTAAAGAAGGACGGCTTCTCTCGCGTCATAAAGATTATCGAAAATTTCGGCGGTTTCTAAAAGACGAATCATGTGACAAATCCTCACTTGTTTTAGACTTTTCGGTTTCAGTATATCATGTTTGGAATCTTTTTATAAGTGAAACAGATGATTTTCTACTTTTTGATATTAAGTGGCTCAGCGGTGATATTTTGAATCTTTCACGAAAGCTTCGTAAGCTTCCTCTGTTACACCGCCGCTCTTGATGATGGAAGAATAAAGCTTGCCGCTGTTTTTGACGGTGCGTTTTTGCGTTTCGTAATCAACATGAACGATGCCGAACCGTGCGCTTTCGCCCTCTTTCCATTCGAAATTGTCGATAAAGCTCCAATGGTAATAGCGTTGGATGTGATTTTCGGTTTCGCTGATCAGCTTTAATTGATCATAGATAAACCGTGCGCGGAAACTGTCGGTATTATCACAAGTGCCGTTTTCTGTGACGAAAACGGGTGCGCTGTATTTTTGGAAAAGTGCATTTGAAAGCGTGATCAGTCCTTCGTGATAGATCTCCCAACCGAGGTCATTTTTGAAAACACCCTCGCGCACACCGTCAGCAAATTTGTTTACGGTGCTTCGCGAATAGTAATTCAGACCAATAAAATCATAATATTTTCCTTTTGCCACGCCCTTTTTGCGGAGAATGGGGAAGCGACAAACGCCTGTCATCATGGCGTCGGTGAGCGCTATCTGGAAAAGATACTCCGAGGTGCCTGCAAAGAAACAGTGTGCGGGATTTTTCTCATTTTCGGGGGCAAAAACGCGCAAATGATTGGCAAAGCCAACGAGCGTGTGAGAATAGCCTCTTTCCGCACGCTTGCGATGAATATATCGGTATGCACGGATATGAGAGGCGACCATATTGGAAAATGCTGCAACAAGCGCGGAAAGGGAACGCTTTTCGGGGGGCCATTCGCCCCACAAAAGACTGTTCGTCGCATAGACGTTAGGTTCGTTGATCGTGATATATTCATCTACAAGATCACCGAAAGCGGCAACGACCTTTTTGACAAGTGACATGAAAATATCGGGAGAATCGGGGTGTGTAAAGCCGCCTATATCTTCAAACCACAAGGGGTTTGTAAAATGATGAATGGTCAGCATCGGACGGATTCCTTTGGAGAGCATATATTTGATCTCTTCGCGGTAATGCAAGAGCGCGGCTTTGGAATAAACACCTCTTTGAGGTTCAATTCTGCTCCATTCAATACCGAAGCGGTAGATATGCATGCCCATTTTTGCCATGAGATCAATGTCTTCTTTGAAACGACTATAATGATCATCTGCGCGCAAAGGGGACGTGCCGTCTTTTACTTTTCCTTCGGCGGCAAATCGTGCCCAATTGTTGTTTTCATCACCGCCTTCGATCTGCGTGGCGGCGGTCGCTGTGCCGAGAAGTAAGCCGTCCTTTAACTTAAATTTCATCTTTGCGCTCCTTTTCTCTTTCTGCAAGATCAGCGATAATGCCCATGTACATAGTTTCATCAATCTTGAATTTTTTGCTGTAAAGAATGAAGCCAACAAGGATACAGATAAGAGGAAGGATCATCATGGATATTTTCATGATCCAGATTGCGGAATCGGGTGTTGCAGCGATGATTTCTGATGCTTTTTCGGGGGTTGCACCTGCCGCATTTGCGATCATATTGATGCCCGAAATGATCAGTGTGAAAGAAACGATTCCTTTGCTTGCAGCGCCGCCCAACTGATTGATAAACGGCTGAACGGCAAAACTTGCAGCTTCGTTTCTTTTTCCGAGTTTCCATTCGCCGTATTCGACAGCATCAGCGAGGAAGAGAAGCATCAAAAGCTGAATGAATGCTTGCGCAAAGAAAAGTCCAAGTCCTGCAAGCACAATCAAAGGAAGAATTTCAAAGGAGAGGAAGAAAATGACGTAGGAAACGGTGACGGAGATCATCGAACCTGTGTAAAGCTGTTTTCTAGTGAATTTTTTTCTGAAAAGAGGGAATACCGAAAGTGCGGTCAGTTGCGCTACGGCAAGTACGGCGGCGAACACCATATACATGCTTTCATCGCCGTAAGCATATTTGAAGTAATATGTACCAAAGGCGGTGGTCGTGCAGTAGCCGATCATGAAGAGTGCCATGGAAACGGCAGTGACGAGAAGCTGATCATTGCCCAATAGCGCATGGAAAAGTCCTTTCAGCGTGGTGCGCTCTTCTTTTTCAAGACTGCTTCGGTCTTCTTTCACACCAAAGAGTGTGATGCTCTGAAAAGCCCACATGATGATGGCAACAATGATGGCAAAAATGAAATAAACATCTCTATTGCTGAGATCAAGCCAAGAAAACATACTTGGTACGTTCAGATAGATCAGCACCATAGCGAACATACCTACGTTTGCACAGATTCTTGCAAAGGCACCGACGCCCTCGCGCACCTTCTGATCCTTGGAAATGGCAGGCATCAGCGACCAATACGCGATATCGTTGAGCGAGAAAAAGATGCTGAAAAGGAGATAAGTGACGCCGAGAAGCACGATGTGGGCCACTTCACCCATCTTGAAATTATGGAACATCAGCACAGAGAGGATTCCCGTGCCGATCATACCGATGAAGATCCACGGTTTGAATTTGCCCCATTTTGTTTTGGTGTTGTCAACGATGGCACCAACGAAAGGGTCGATCACGGCGTCGAAGATGCCGAAAATGGTGAGCATGATGCCGATGGCGGCAAGTCCTCCGTCAGAAAATCCAACAACGTCGGTAAGATGTACCAAAAGATACATACTGACCAGAGAATAGAGTGCATCTCTGCCGACGGTACCAAGACCGAAGCATATTTGATTGCGTTTCATTTGTTTATCCATATTCAGTTCCTTTCTGTGTTGTCATGAGTTTCTGTGATCATATACATCGTACTGCCGAAGTCGCCGAGCACACGGATATTCGGATTATATCCCGTACCGCTGTATTGCATGGCAAGAGGGATTCCGCTTGCGAGTGCCTCTCCCGAGCAAACGTAATGTTCTTCGCCGTCGGTCAGCGAAAAATGGCGGTCTACGGTGCGCATGATCATGCCGTCCGAGCGAATGGCAACGGGGGAGATATGCTTGATCAGCGAGCCGAAGCGCGCGATGCGCAAATAGGAGCGCACCGTTTTCATCGCGTATCTCTTGCCGTTCTCGGCAGGCAAAATGCGCAGGATATCGTGAGCGGGGCTTGTGTGATAGTCAAGATTATAGATGGCGGCGATGATTTCGCCGTCTTTTTCCATCTGCCATGATTCACGTTCATTTTCCTTCGGGAAATATCGGTAAAGTTTTCCATATTGAAGCGTCTTTCGGTGTGCCTTATAGAAGACGATCTGCTCTTTGATCTGTTTACGCTCATCGGGCGTCAGTTCACCGAAATCCAGCTCATAGCCCAGCACGCCGAAAGCTGCCACATGGAAGCGCGACGATAGCGGTGCAGAACGCAAGGTCTGCTGATTCGGCGTCATGGAAACGTGGTTGGATACAGTGGACGGCGGATAGAAGCAGTAAATTCCGCGCTGGATATCCAGTCTTTCACGCGCATCAGTATCGTCACTCGTCCAGATCTGCGGCGAATAGCAAAGCATGCCGAGATCAAAGCGGTTTCCACCCGACGAACAGCTTTCAAGGAGAATATTTGGGTGTTTTTCGCAAAAAATGCGTGAAAGCACGTCATAAAGTCCTAAAATATATCGGTGGAAAAATTCGCCTTGATTGCGAAGTGCTGAGGAATACATATCGCTGATGTGGCGATTATAATCCCATTTCACATATTCGATGTTTGCAGAGGAAAGCACTTTATCCACGGCATCTACGATATAGTCGCGCACCTCGGCGCGTGAAAGATCAAGCACGAGTTGATTACGCCCGTAGCCGGGGATTCTTTCAGGGACGGCAATTGCCCAATCGGGATGCATGCGGTAAAGATCGCTGTTTTCATTGACACATTCGGGTTCAAACCAAAGACCGAATTTCATATTCATGCGGTTGACCTTTTGGGCAAGGGAAACAATACCGCCGGGCAGCTTCTTTTTGTTGACTGTCCAATCGCCAAGTCCAGCCGTGTCGCTGTTTCGTTTACCGAACCAACCGTCATCGAGAACGAACATCTCGACGCCTAGCTTTTTTGCCTTGCGCGCAAGAGCTAGGAGCTTGCGGCGGTTAAAATGGAAGAAGGTGGCTTCCCAGTTGTTCACAACAACGGGACGCTCTGAATATCTGAAATTTTCGCGGATAATATGGTCGTTGACAAAATCGTGCATATTCGCAGCAAGGGCATTCGTGCCGTTTTCAGCAAAGCTCATGACCGCCTGTGGTGTGACGAAGCGTTCACCCGAGCGAAGCTTCCAGAGAAAACAATGTGGATTGATGCCGCTCATGACACGAAGTGTGTCATGATTGCCCATCTCCACAGCGGAATAATGATTTCCGCTGTAAATAAGGTTAAAGCCGTATATCTCGCCGTGTGTTTCGTCAGAGCCTTTGGCTTTGAGCATAAACGCAGGATTATGTCTGTTGGAGGAAGCGCCTGTCGTGGA
>JBGVIG010000428.1:0-6989 GCA_045122995.1 Eubacteriales bacterium
TGCGGCCCCGACACCATCGCCGTGTTCTTCATTGAAAAAGAAAAAAATCTGACACCCAAACTGAATAAAAGTAAGTAAAAAGTGAGAGAAAGGATTCCGTATGACAGCCACGATGACCATTAGCGGTGCCGCATTTTATGAAATGCTGACCTCCGCAGCAAACAGCCTTGAAAACAACAAAGAAAAAATCAACGATCTTAACGTATTTCCCGTTCCCGATGGCGACACCGGCACAAATATGAGCCTCACCATCGGCTCCGTACATGATTTGAACCTCCCCGATGAAAGCATTTCCACCTGCGCCACCAAAGCGGCAGACTCCGTACTTCGCTCCGCAAGAGGTAACTCCGGTGCAATTTTGGCACTTTTCTTCCGCGGCTTTGCAAAAGCAGTGAAAGGCATGGAAGAAGCTGATGTGAATGCGGTTGCCGATGCTTTCACCAAAGGCAAAGAAGAAGCTTATAAAGCTGTCATGAATCCTGCCGAAGGCACGATCCTCACCGTTATCCGCCGCTGTGCGGAAGAAGCGGAAGCTTGCAAAGCAAATTATGCGGAAAAACCCAACGATTTCTTCGCTTTCCTTTTGAAGGTTGCGGAAGAAACTCTCGAAAAAACACCGGAGATGCTCCCTGTACTCAAGGAAGCACACGTTGTTGACGCTGGCGGTTGTGGCTTTGTTACCATTCTTCGCGGTATGGTTTCCGCTTTGACCGGCAACCCCGTTGAAGCAAATGCGCCCAAGTCCAGTGACACCGTGACCGAAAAAGCAGATTTTGCAGACTTCAACACCGAAGACATCAAATTCAGCTATTGCACCGAATGCATCGTGGAAAAGAATGAACAGTTTGTTGGCGAAGGCACTGCGACATCTTTCTATGAACGCATCGTCGATCTTGGTGACAGCATCGTATTCGTCGATGCAGAAGACATCATCAAGCTTCATATCCACACCAATCACCCCGGTCTTGTTCTCGAAATGGCTTGCAACTACGGTGCATTTGCCACTGTCAAGATCGAAAATATGAAAAAGCAGCACTCTTCCCTTTCCGGTGAAGCAGTTCCCCAACCAATTCCTGCAAAAAAAGAACCTGTGATCGCGGCTGCTGAAAAGCAGTACGGCTTCGTTTCCGTTTGCATGGGTGACGGTATCCGTGACACCTTCAAGGATTTCGCCGTTGACAGCATCGTATACGGCGGTCAAACCATGAACCCCAGCATGCAGGACATTCTCAATGCAGTAAACGCAACACCTGCAGAAATCGTCTTCGTTCTTCCTAACAATAAGAACATTGACATGGTTGCGATGCAGGCAGCAGATGCTTCCACCGAAAAGAAAGTCATCGTTATCCACACAAAGAGCGTTCCCGAAGGCATCAGCGCACTTCTCGCGTTTGATGAATCTGCCGCTCCCAATGAAAACGAAGAAGCAATGGGTGAAGCTGCAGCAAATGTGAAATCTATTTCCGTAACACACGCAGTCAGAGATGCTTCCATTGACGGCGTTGCTGTTCGCAGCGGTCAGGCAATGGGTCTTGTCGGCGGCAAGATCCGCTCTGTCGGCAAAGATGGCGTGGAATGTCTTGGCAAACTTGGCGACCAATTCAAAGATGCCGCTTACATCACCATCTTCTATGGCGAAGAAGTTTCCGAAGTGGAAGCAGAAACCGTTTTGCATCTCATCGAAAGCATTGTAGACGACGCAGAAGTTGTTCTTGCGCGCGGCGGTCAGCCCCTTTACGATTACATCATCTCGGTAGAATAAAAATAATGATCCCCGAAAGTCAAACTTTCGGGGATTTTTTTGTAAGTATTTTTTATGGGAAATATCGAGTGTATTTGGCGGCTTTTCAATTCACAATAAAATCCGCAAATCGTTGATGAACCTCGGCATACCGCCCCTTCCCGATGGGAATACGAGCACCGCGTTTCAAAACAAATTCATAGCGGCGGATCCACCCGACCTCATGCAGATTGACGACAAAACCTCTGTGGCAAAGAAGAAAATCTGAAGAAGAAAGCCTTTCTGCAACCTCGCTGATCTTCCATCTGCTTTCAAAAGCTTCATTTTTCATATTAAATTTCGTGCCGCGATCAAATGCTTCCACAAATTGAATATCGGAAAGAGAGATTCTTCGCTCACCGACTTCGGTGGGAAGCAGGATCTCTGCATGGGAGCGCCGTTCGCCGTGACAATAGAGCAAAGCTTCTTTCAGTTTTTCTTCACATGGGGGCTCTGTAAGATATCTCGCAGCAGACACCTCATAGCCACGCATTGCCATCTCCAAATTGTGAGAAATAAAGACAATCGCGAGATCCTTTTTCTCTTCTCTGAGTGTCGAAGCAAGTGTGATGCCGTCCATGTCACGCATTTCCGTGTCCAAAAGAAGGAGCTGAAACGGCACACCACATCGGATATCAGCAAGGAGCGCCAATCCTGACGCGTATTCAGAAATCTGATACGGAATCTTCGCTTCTTCAAGCAGTTTCGCGGTCATCTCCGCGATTTTTTGACGATCTTCTCTGTGGTCATCACAAACAGCAATTTGCCATGAATTTTCCTGCACGGGCAGCTCTCCTTCCAGCATGAAGCGACAATTTTATCTGATACTAAATTATACACCATTTACCAAAGAAAATCTACTCTTTCCAAAAAAAACCACCGATATCGGTGGTTTTTCTATTTATGATGATCTTTCGGAGGAGTTCCTTCTGTTTTTCTCATCATGAGTGGAAAAATTGATCATATTCATATTTCGTCATGCGGACCGTGAACGAAGCACTTTCACCCACGGCGCGAACGGAGAAATTGCCCGTGATATTTTCAAAAGTATGCTCCAGCGGATCGTCGGGCGTCAATCTTGCAAGGATTTTTCCTTCGTTCACAACGATCAAAACAAAATTTCCTTCCTTGACGGTAAATTCTGTGAAATCTAACGAAACGACGTTATTGTTACCAATGTAATTATTATAAAAGATCTCGTGAACTCCTGTAAATTTCTTGGAATGAAATTTAACACCTTTGAGGCTTTCCGTTCTGGTAAAGCCTCGGGAACCGTAGTTCATATTGACCATATCCATATCGGTGATCGTCACAATAGAAATATCCTCTGCGCCATTTGTGTCTTCCACGTGATTAATTCCTGTAGAAAAGCCCCAGATCAAAACGCCAACGAAAATGATCAAAAAGATCGGGAACATAATGATGCTTTTGATGTTGTTCGCTCTTCTGCCGAGTCTGATTCGAATCATCACTGACCTCCTTATCAATTATCTCCAAAACTAATATTGATACCGTCCCCTTTGGAGGAACCGCCGAGATAGCGTGCCAGAACCTGTGCTGTGTGATAGATAGGCATGGACTGAATGTAGACCTTACCGGGGCCCGTTACGCGGGTATGGAACAAGCCCTCGCCGCCGAATAAGACGTTCTTAAATCCCTTGACGGATTGAATTTCCATCGTGCAGCTTTCACTCATCGCCGCCAGATATCCCGTGTCAAGCACGATGCTCTCGCCCGAACGAAGCTCATATTCTTCACAATGACCGTCGATCTCAAGGAAAACCGTTCCGTTTCCTGCGATCTTCTGCATGATAAAACCTTCGCCACCGAAAAGACCTGCGCTGAATTTTCTTTGAAGATAGATAGAAAGCTCAAGGCCCTTTTCCATCGCAAGAAATCCGCCCTTCTGAACGATGATACCGTTTCCGGGAGTGATCTCCAAGGGAATGATCGAACCGGGAAAGCTGGACGCGAAAGCGACCATACCGCTGCCACCGTTCGGGGTAAACTCATTGATAAACATCGAGTCGCCCGAAAAAAGTCTGCCAAATGCTTTTTTCAGACCACCGCCCGTGTTGGTCTTCATTTCCATATTGGGGCTCATCCAGCTCATAGAGCCCTTTTCTGTGCAAAGCGTCTGTCCTGCTTCGGGATAGCATATGACAACAGGCAAGCTGCCGCCTTCTATTTTATAATTGATCATGATGTTCTCCTTTTTTGTTTACAATTCATCATCTCTCTGAATTTCTCTCATAGGGTTTTGGCTTGTTGGGATTTTCAATTCGAAGCCTTGCTTCGAAGAAACGCGTTCCTGATGCTCGGTCCGAATCTGTCGGCTGAGGTCCATCTGCTTTTTGATCACTTGCGCGTCTTCATAATAGCGGCTTTCCTTCGTTAGCGGTGTTTTCGCGAGGGTAGCCAGATGCTTCTGATTTTCAAAGCTAACCGCAAAGCGTTCCATCTCCTCGACCCAAGCACCGCCTTTGATCAAAGAACCATTCGCTTTGGCATCGTAATACCGGTTGATCTTTTCCGCGTATTTTGCGCTCTGCTCTTTTTGTTCTCTACAGAATTTATCGTAGTTTTCTTTTTCGATGGCTTCGAATTTTTTCATTTCGCTTCTTCTGTGCGCCCAGCGCTTGAAGGGATTGCGGCTATAAGATTTATCCGCTTTCAATTCCCGTTTTTTATTGCGCAGATCCGCATCCAATTTTGTTTTGGCATCTTTGATCGCGTCTTCTCTTCCTGCGTTTTCCGCTTCCATTTCTTCCACGATCGGTGCCATGCGATTCAGCACGGTCAGAGGTCTATTAAATTTACGCGCCGATTCTTTCGGATCCACAAGCTGCATTTGATCGCTTACCAGTGCATCTACAAAACTGGGAATCATATTGTTGTCAAAATATTTCAAATCACCATTTCCAAACTCATTCATCAATGTTTGGCGATCATCTCGTATCATTGCATCTATCACGATTCCATACGATGCAGGAAGTGTTTTGATTTTATCAATCAAATCATTATACGCAACGATATCGTCTTTTTTCATTTTACCAACCGAGTAAATTGCCACCAGCGCTTCCATATCAAAACGATCACCAATGACGTCGAGATTATATTTGGGCATTCTTGCCACCTCCATGTATTACTTAATAAAGTCCATCTCTTTCCACTGCTTTTTTCTGCGGAACGCTCAAAGTTTTTTCTTCGATACTCTTATCTTTGACGTTGCCTTTCACCTGTTTGTTGTCGCCGATTGCCACTGAGAGCTGATCGGTCATACTTTTTTTCTGTGTCGCGGGTGTCTCCGGTGCTTGCTCTTTTTGCCATTCAGAAACCTTTTGATCCATGTCTTTCACCCAAGAGTAATCGCCCTTTTGCATTTTTATTTTCGCGTCATGATAGGGCTGAAGATATTGTTTGCTGTTTTCCTCGCTTGCCTTGTTTCTTCCTTCTTTGTATTCAGCGAATTTTCTTTCTTCGTCCTTCACAAATTCTTTCAACGCATTTCTTCTGAGCGACCATCTCTTAAAAGGATTTCTGGTTCCCATTTTATCTGCTTTCAAAGCGCTTTTTTTGTCAGCGATCGCGCTTTCCATCTGTTTTTTGTAGTCACCGATCTCGGTATCCCTTTGGGTGTTTTCGTTCTGCTTCGCCTCAATGATGCCCGCCATTTTTGACATAAGCGTTTTTGCGATGTTTTCAGGGCGATATTCCATATCAAATCTGTAAACAGATGCTTCGGGATCCTGCGGCTCGATTACGCCGGTTATACAGTTCTCCAAAAAACTGCCAAAATCAAGCTTCGCTATCGTTTCCGCTTTCTCAGCATCACCAAGCTCCTGCGCCATAATTTTCGCGGTATCCTCGCCGCCTCGGAGCATCGCGTTGATCATCGGACCATAGGCGCTGGGCAACTTTTGAATGTATTCGAACATCGCGCTTTTTGAAATATTGTCAACCTTTATATTTTGTTTAAGTGCCTTCGTGTCAAAGTCCTTACCGATCATATCGTTTCTATTCATCTCTGGCATTGCTAAATCCTCCTTCAAGAGTGTTATTTCTTACATTCTCATTGTAACAAATCTAAAGCCGATTAACAAGTACCCAAGGCTTTTCTTCACACTTCTTCACAAATGGGAACAACAAAAAAAAGCGGACAAATGCTCAGTTCTCTTAAGGACAGTTTTTGAGAACTAAGAAATTACGAGCATTGCGAAGGCTAAGAAAAATACGAGAACATTTCGGTGTCCTCGTATTTTTCTTTTTTGCACATTTGCAGATTTTCCGTCTTTGTAGTACACTTAAGGCACCAAATGAAAGGAAGGTGCAATATATGGAAAAGTACATTGAACAAAAAGGAATCACTTATGAACTCAGAGGCGAGCAATACTACCCCTTGCTTGAACTACCCGAACAAAAGGAGATCGGTAAGTACGGAAGATTGCACCTCGAATATCTCAAAGCGCATCGCAAGGGATACCACACCACACTTCTTATGGAAGGGACTCTCAATCAGCGACTTCACGAGGTTGATATTGAAGCAAAAGCTATGGTTGAAAGCATCATCACCCGACTTGCTGCCGAAAGAGGTGTTGACGAGGATTTGAAAGCGCGTGATATGCTCCGTTGGGTTGCCGAGATGAACAATATCAAGGCAAGCGCGGAAGAAATCGTTTTGCGGGAGGTGGTGTATGTATGATTAGTATGATAAAAGAGCTATGGCACGGGAACATCTGCCCTCAACCCGATAGTCGCAGCAGCTCTCCCGAAATGAAAGAGCTTATGGAATATATGGCTCGGCATCACGATGATCTGCTAAAAACAATGACCGACGAACAAAAGGAAATCTTTGAGAAGTTCGATGATTGTTGGAGTGAGTACGCGAGCTATGCCGAGGAAGCTATCTTTACATACGCTTTCAAACTTGGGATGCAGATTGCCATTGAAACATTAACTGAATAACCAACGAGGGCTGACAGAAGAAAAACTGTCAGCCCTTATAGCTTTGAACGGTTGAAATATTCATAAAAATATGATATAATAAACTCACCGATAAATAAGAATTAGTGAGGATGATAAGATGGTCAATATAACAGATGTAAGACAGATTCTTCAATTCGCAATAGATGCGGAGATTAAAGTCTTTCTTGATGGCGGCTGGGGTGTAGATGCACTTCTTGGACATCAGTCAAGAAGCCATAACGAT
>JBGVIG010000429.1:0-12808 GCA_045122995.1 Eubacteriales bacterium
CGCATCTAAGTATGACGCGGGCAAGATCGCGCTCATTCCGGGTCCCAACAACGCAAGCGTAGACTGGTTCCGCATCCGTGTCACGGGCAAATCCGCTCACGTTTCCACACCGCATCTCGGTGTGGACGCGGCATACATCGCATCTCAAATCGTAGTCAGCGCACAAGCGCTCATCACACGCCGCACAAGCCCGATGGATAACGTCCTCATCGGCATCGGCAAGATCACTGCGGGAACAGCTTACAATATCGTCGCGTCCGAAGCGGAACTGGAAGGCACGATCCGTTGTCTGACACCCGAAACAAGAAAAAATACCAAAGAACAGCTTGAAAATCTTGCCAAATCCATCGCTGCTTCCTTCGGCGGCGAAGCTTCTCTCGAATGGAAGGATTTCACCTCTCCCTTGATCAACGATGAAATTTCCGCTAAAGAAGCACAAAAGGTTGCGTGCGAGCTTTTTGGCAAAGAAAACGTTCTCACCACTGGTGAACCTTCGCTCGGCGGTGATGATTTCGCAGAATATATTTTGAAGGTCCCCGGCGTTTACGCTTATGTCGGCTCACGCAATCCCGATGTTTTTGAAACAGGCGTGGCAATGCACAACTGTCATTTTGACATTGATGAAAGCTGTCTGCTCGTGGGCAGCAGCCTTTATGCGGCATACGCGGTGGCGTTCTTACGCTCGGAAGTATGATTTTTTTGTAAATTCCGCAAAATTCGCTTGACTTTCCTCTTTGGGATTGCTAAACTGAATGTAGAAGTCCTCATTTTACTGAGAAATAAAGAAAGGAATGCTCATTATGTTTGAAAATGAATATGTTGCTTGTACATTACCGTGTCAAAAAACCATCGCGCTGATCGCGCATGATAACAAAAAGCCCGAAATCATTGATTGGTGCATGAAGCATAAAAAAATTCTTGAGCATCATTTCCTTTGCGGAACGGGTACCACAGCGAAAATGATCGCTGATAAAACAGGGCTTCCCATTCGCGGCTACAACAGCGGCCCGCTCGGCGGTGATCAGCAGATCGGCGCTAAGATCGTAAACGGTCAGATCGACCTTGTGATCTTCTTTTCCGATCCCCTGCAGGCACAGCCCCACGATCCCGATGTAAAAGCGCTTCTTCGTATCGCGCAGGTTTTTGATATTCCGATCGCCAATAACCGCGCAACTGCCGATTTCATCATCACAAGCCCTTTCATGGAATCGGAATACACAAGACAACTGATCAACTTCCGTCAGAATGTGGCAAAACGTGCAGAAACTCTTTAAGAACAAAGCGTTTCGCGTCCTCGCGATCCTTTTTGCCGCCCTTATTTTGATCGGAATTTGTGCGGTCGTCGTGCCGAACATAATTGTTTTTTCCGCCACACACAGACAAGTGGACGCACAGCCCGACAGCGGTGCGACAGCACTCGTCCTCGGTGCCAAGGTACATAAAGACGGCAGACTTTCCGATATGCTTCGTGATCGTATGGATACGGGCATCATGCTTTATCACGAAGGAAAAGCGGCAAAGCTGCTCCTTTCGGGTGATGACAGCGGTGTCGGTGAAGTCCGCGCGATGAAAGCTTACGCTTTGGAAAAAGGTGTAGCTGAAGCAGATATCCTTTGTGATGGCGAAGGATATTCGACCTATGAATCTGTTTTCCGCGCGAAAACGGTCTTTCATGAAGAAAATCTTGTGATCGTGACACAAAAATATCATCTCTACCGCGCGCTTTACATTGCAAACGACATGGATATGGAAGCGACAGGCGCTGATGCGGCGATCTTTCGCTATGTGGGACAGCTTTACCGCGATGTGCGAGAGCTTCTTGCCCGTGCGAAAGATTTCGTCCTTTGTCTTGCGAACGAATATTGAGGCGCTGCCTCAAACACCGACAAGGGCTCTGCCCTTGTAACCCACAAAGGGACTCGTCCCTTTGAACCCGAAATGAAAATGATGGATATCCTCTTGTGAAAGTTTAAGCAAGGGGATATTTTTTTGCGCAAAAATCGCCCCCGTGCATACATTGGTAACAGCAAACTAAGAAACACAAAGGGGAAATCCTTATGACTATAGAAACGCGTCCGCTTTCGGCGCTCGCCATCGGCGAAAGCGGCACGATCACAGAGATATTGCCGTCGCAAACGCTCGGACGGCGACTTTTTGACATTGGGTGCATCGTGGGGGAAACTGTGAAAAAGTGCGGAAGTGCACCTTTTGGCGGACTTGATGCTTACGAGATCTGCGGCGCGGTCATTGCGCTTCGAAAAAAGGACGCAGAGCATATTTTGGTTTCTGTTTCCAAAGAGAAAGAAGCGCTTTCCGAAAAAGGAGAAAAAGACACCGTGATTGCGCTGGTCGGCAACCCAAACGTGGGAAAAAGCACCGTTTTCAACGCCCTAACAGGGCTACATCAGCACACAGGTAACTGGACGGGCAAGACGGTCGCCACCGCCGTCGGGTATCATAAACATGACGATCGGCGCTATACGCTTGTCGATCTGCCGGGGGTATATTCTCTCACAAGCCATTCTCAAGAGGAGGAGGTCACACGCGATTTTCTAATTTCCGGGAAAGCTGATGCTGTCATTTTTGTTTGTGATGCCACCGCTCTTGCGCGCAATCTGGTGCTTTTGTTGGATATTTTAGAGGTGACGCCAAATGTGCTCGTCTGTTTGAATCTGATGGACGAGGCAAAGCGCCACGGCATCACGGTGGATACGGAAAAATTGGAGGCACTGCTCGGTGTCCCCGTCGTGCCGACGAGTGCCGGCAAAAAAGAAGGACTCGATCTGATCTTTCCGCGCCTTTCGGAAGGCTTTGGCAAGCAACCGATTCGGGTTACATACCATGCGGCAATCGAAGAGGCGCTCGCGCGGTTACAAGCCGAGATAGAAAAAGAAAATACTCGCGGAATACCATCTCGTTTTCTTTCTTTGCGCCTTTTGGAGGGGCAAGCTATATTCTCGGAAAAATATCCCTCGCTGATGAAAATCGCGGAAGAAGAGCGAAAAAAACTTGCGGAAAAAGGTTTTGACAGCCAAAAGATCACAGAGGAGATCACCTCTCGTGCCTTACACACGGGAAAAGCGATCGCAAAGGAGGTAGTGGCATCAGAAAAACGGCAAAACGCTCACCGCACCGACAAGATCCTGACGAGCCGCCGCTTTGGAATCCCCGTCATGCTTCTTCTTTTGACGTTTCTTTTCTGGCTCACGATCGAAGGCGCGAACCTGCCATCTTCTTTGCTCTCCTCGCTTTTCACAGCGCTGGAGCCACATCTATATGGGGTTCTCACGTCGCTCGGCATCGGTGTCCCTCTCACAGAGCTTCTCGTCTATGGGCTCTATCGCGTTGTGACGTGGATCATTTCGGTCATGCTGCCGCCCATGGCGATCTTTTTCCCGCTTTTCACGATTTTGGAGGACGTTGGTTATCTGCCGCGCGTGGCTTACAACCTTGACGGGCTTTTCAGTGGGTGTCACTCATGCGGCAAGCAAGGGCTCTGTATGTGTATGGGGATCGGGTGTAATGCCGTGGGCGTTGTCGGCGCACGCATCATTGATTCCAAAAGAGAACGTCTGCTTGCGATCCTGACGGCAGGATTTATGCCTTGCAACGGACGTTTCCCTGCCATGATCGCTGTGGCAACGCTTTTTTTCGCAGGCGCAGGCACAGGCGGCGTTTTTTCTTCTTTTTTAGCGGCAGGGATTTTGGTGCTATTGCTTGCTCTTGGTGTTGCAGGGACGCTCATCTGCTCAAAAATTCTCTCTAAAACGCTCTTAAAAGGTGAGCCATCTTCTTTTATTTTGGAGCTTCCGCCCTACCGCAGACCGCAGATCGGTAAAATCCTGCTCCGCTCGCTTCTTGACCGCACGCTTTTCGTCCTTGGCAGAGCCGTGGCGGTCGCCGCGCCTGCAGGCATCATCATCTTTCTGCTCGCGAAGATTCACCTCGGCGGACTTTCGATCACTGCGCACATTTGCGGTTTTCTGGAGCCTTTCGGCGCACTGATGGGGCTTGACGGCGAGATCCTGCTCGCGTTTCTCTTGGGACTTCCTGCCAATGAGATCGTTTTGCCGCTCGCCATCATGCTCTATAGCGGAAGCGGTGTTCTCGCCCCATTGGAGGATCTGTCTTCCGTTTTGTCACTCCTGCTCGCAAACGGCTGGACGATCAAGACCGCAGTGTGCTTTTTGCTGTTTTCCATTCTCCATTCTCCTTGCACCACTACGCTTCTCACCGTGAAAAAGGAAACAGGGAAATGGCGTGACGCGGCACTTTCTGCCCTCATTCCCACCGTTTTCGGCATACTCGTTTGCATGGCGATGGCACTGATCTTTGCGATTTTATAAGTTTTATCCCATCGGGATTCCCAAGGGATACGTCCCTTGGGCAGGGCTTGGGACAGCGTCCCAAAAGAAAAAGCGAGAACAAAACGTTCTCGCTTTTCTTTTTAGAGTTCATCAACGATCTGCAATGCCACGTCGGGATAGTCTGTGATGATGTGATCCACGCCGGCTTTGGCAACATGACGGATAATACCGGGCTTGTTCGCTGTCCAAACGTTGACTTCAATGCCGTTTTCATGCGCATTTTTCACGAAATCCATGCCGTATTCTTCGTAGCGGTAAAGCTGCTGGTAGTGCGGGTGGACCGCTTTCAAGCCGAGCATTTTGCCATAGCACCAAGGTTCATACATCGGATCGGTGTAAAGCGTTGCGGTGTCGGCATTCGGATTGATCTTTTTCATTTGAGCAAGCTTCACGTGGTCAAAGGAAGAATAAATGATCTGCTCCTGCATATCAAATTTCTGCACCATCACATTGATGGCTTTGAGATAATTGACAGAACCTTGCTTGAGTTCCACGTTGATCATCATGTCAGTATTCTTGAAAAGATCGAGAACCTCGGAAAGCTCGGGGATCTTGACAAAGCCGTACTGATCGCCCCATTTGCCATTGAAATTATAGGATCGGAGTGTATTAAAATCAGTTTCGAGAATCTTCGCTTCCACGCCGTTTGTCATGCGCTGGATGTCATTATCATGGTGAATGACAAGCTTGCCGTCGGCAGTTTCGTATATATCAAGCTCAATGCCATGGGCTTTCATGTCGATCGCCATCTGAAATGCTTCGAGGGAGTTTTCAGGCGCGTATGCCGATGCGCCTCTGTGTGCCCAAACCTTGCTCTTCATAAGAAAATTACCTCTCTTTTTATGAAATTTTTTGTAGGATTACATATTTTCGTCGAAATATTCGTCGATCGCGTCACGCAATTCTTCCAGCGCTTTTTCAAGCGTATAGCTCTTTTTCTGTGCGCCCGCAGAGTCGAAGTGACCACCGCCGCCCAGCTTTTCAAGAATGAGCTGCACGTTGATCTTACCTTGCGAACGTGCGGAGATATGCACCGTATCATCGATTCGGCAAAGCGCAAACGATGCTTGCACGCCTTCCACACCGAGGAGTCTGTCCGCAGCTCTTGCGGCATTTACACGCTCAAGAACGGTATTATCCTCGCTTTCGTTCAGTGCGATCGCGATCACAGATTTATACACAACGATATTGTTTTCGAATTTGGCTTCGGAAACAAAGTCCTTGACGTCCATCTTGAAAAATTCTTGCGATTCCAAGGGATTAGCGCCTTCGCCGCGCAGATAGAGCGCAGAGGAGAAGGTTCTGACACCTGTGTTGTGTGTGAAATGCTTCGTATCAAGAAGCATACCGGCAAGCAAGAATTCCGCCTCCACCTTCGGCAATGTGCCGGGCATAAGGATCTGCTCCAAAAATTCGCTGAGAAGCTCGGACGCAGAGCTTGCAGAAGGCTCGATATAAACGATCTTCGGCTTATTTTTATATTCTGCTGTCTTTCTGTGATGGTCGATAACAACGATGTTTTTAACGGTATTCACCACATCGGGCGCCTCACAGAACGAAAGGTTATTGACGTCCACGACGATGGCAAGCGTATTGCTTCGGATCATATCCTGTGCCACGGTGGCATCAATAAAGAGATTTTCGTATTCGGGATCGCCCTCCAGACGCGCAAAGCAAGACTTGACGTTGGGCGCATTCTTATCCATAACGATAAAGACCTGCACACCGCAGAATTTCGCAAGACGGGCAACCGCCACGCAGGAAGCAAAGGCGTCAAAGTCAGGGAATTTATGACCCATAACGATGACGTTATCTGCCGCGGAAATGAGCATCAGAAGCTCATTGGCGATAACGCGCGCACGAACCTTGGTACGCTTCGGAATGGTTTTGATCTTACCGCCGTAATATTCAAAATCTTCGGGGGTTTTGATAACGACTTGGTCGCCGCCGCGCTGCAAAGCCATATCCAGCGCGCTCTGGGTGGCACGTTCTTTTTCATAAAGCGTACCCGTAATCTTGGCGATACCCATGGAGATCGTGACGGGAAGCATGGTTTCTCCAACGTGGATCTCGCGGATCTCGTCGAGCATGGAGAAGCGATCCTGCTCAAATGCGGCGAGATGCTTTGCGGCAAAGATACAAATAAATTTATTGTGTCCGTAGCTGCGGATAACGCCGCCGATCTTCTCCATATGGCGGCGCAAGATCGATTCCACTTCGGTCGCGGCATTACCGTAGGCTTCCTGCACGTATTGCATCAACTCGTCGAGGTTATCAATAACCGCGTATGCAATCAAGGTATCTTCATCGTGCAGCTTCGCTGTGAGCGTGCGGACTTCCGTTGTATTTTCAAAAAGGATAATGTCGTAGACCTTACCGCGCGCTGTCACGCAATAGTCCGTTGCCGCCCACGTTTCCAT
Source organism: Eubacteriales bacterium (assembly GCA_045122995.1). Lineage (GTDB taxonomy): Bacteria > Bacillota > Clostridia > Oscillospirales > CAG-272 > QALR01. The sequence goes on from JBGVIG010000429.1 coordinate 6,788, forward strand.
CGGCTCTTCGGACACATCACCCGCCGCGAGAAAAACGACTTCTTCTCCGCCCTTGCGAATTCTTTCCACCGTCGCATTACAGATGTTATCCACGTATTTCCCATACAAAACGCCTTTTGAGCGGAATTTAGAGGACAGAGCACGATTATACCACACGATCTTGCCCTTGTCATCACAAATGAGGATCGGCAAATGCAGCTTTTGTATCAGTTCGAGAGATAAGCCGCCAAAAATGGAAGCATTCATCTCCGCACTGCCGATCAGCGTACGGTTCAGCACCGCAAAAAGGATCAAAAGTGCGCCAAGCACACCGACGTAAGCGATCAGCGTGATGACAAGAATCCTCTGCGGCGGATAGTCCGTATAAATGACCAGCAAGGTGCTCACCGCAAGTGCGATAGCACCCAGGGCGGCGCAAAGCACGACACCCGATATATTCAGTTTTCCTGTTCTTTCTTTCTTCGGCATTCCGAGTTCTCCTTCCGATACCGAAATTTTTTGTGAGTTCTTAGCCGTTAGTCTGTAAAGTCGTCGTCTTCATCGGCATTTTGCTCAGCGTCCTGCATCGCGGCGGTGGCACGGAACATGAAAACGTCCTGTGCGCCGATAAAGCCGAGGAGCAAAAATGCACTGGGCAAAACGACACCGGGCATAAAGACAAGCCCGATTACAGCAAGCACGAGAATGATGATCGTGCCCCTGCGTGTGGCAGGGTGCTTCATACGCAGGCGCAGACAACCGACACCGCAAACGAGCATGCACGGCACGATCGCAAGGATCATATTCAGCACCAGCACCATGAACGTCGAGGTGGACGAAACGAAAAACGAGCAGAGCGCGTAGAGCGCCGCAAGTATCATGAAGATGACACAAGTCATCTGGGTGGGGAAAATGCCCCAATAGGGTGCGGGAATAAGGCGTGTGCCGTAAGAGGCTTTTGCGGTCAGATAATATGCCGTTGCCGCAATATAACCAAAGATCTGGAGCACGAGGAGCAAGATGCCGGGGAGGATCATCTTGGAAAGCTCCACAGAGAGCGCCACACTCTTGATATCCGCTTCGATCAGCTCTTCCAGAGAAATGCCTCTTTGCTCATAGATGGAGAGCATGCGTTCGTCCATCGAAGCGTAGGTATCCAGCACCGTTTTTTCCATCATCAGACGGATCTTTTCAAAGTAAGCGCCGATCAGCTCACCCATGGCAGAGATGGTGAATTCATTGCCGCTCGCAAGATACCAGTAAAGAAGTGCTATGACGAGCACGACGAGCAGCAGCACCGTCACACCGATGATCACAGTAGCTTTTCTCGCCCGACGGCGGATCATCGCGTACATCAGCACAGATGCCACCGTGCTAAGCACGGGATACAAGAGGAGGATCGGCTTCATGCCGCCTGCGATCAAGAAGATCACAAGCATAGCAAGGATCTCCAAGCCGACGTAAAGACGCGGTGTGGAAAAGAAGATGACCGTGAGGATCCCGCTTGCCACCATCATCAGAAAAATGCCCGGCAAAACACCGCCGAAGCGCGCAAAGCATGCCGCCGACAGCGTAACGACACAGAGCGCGATCGTTTGAAAAAGGGGCTGTGCCAAAACTTTATTTTGTTGTTCGTTCATCATGTAGTAATTTCCTTTTGCGATTGTTTTTACCAAAGAAATTTAATCGTCATCTTCATCTTTGGGAGTCATCATCTGCTCCATGATGCGTTTATTAAATTCTTCGGCAGTATTATAGCCCATTCTCTTCTGGCGATTGTTCATCGCGGCGATTTCGAGAATGACGGCAATATTTCTGCCCGGACGGATCGGGATCGTGTTGGTCGTGATCTCAAGGCCAAGAATATTCGTGGTTTCCACGTCTGTGCCAATGCGGTCATAGACCTTGTTTTTATCCCAATGTTCAAGTTTAACGATGAGATCGACCTTTTCGCTCATCTTAACGGCACCCATACCGAAAACGCGACGGATATCGACGATACCGATACCGCGCAGTTCCACGAAGTGACGAATGATCTCAGGCGATGAGCCGACGATCGTTTTGGAGGAAACTCGTTTCAGCTCCACCGCGTCGTCCGCAATGAGTCGGTGTCCACGCTTCACAAGCTCGATTGCCGCTTCACTCTTACCGATACCGCTTTCACCGAGGATCAAAACACCTTCGCCGTATACTTCAACGAAAACGCCGTGGCGTGTCATGCGAGGTGCGAGATGGATATTGAGAGAAGCGATAAGCGATGCCTGGAAATCTGCGGTCAGTTCCTTGGTTCTGGCAAGGGCGATACCGTATTTTTTCGCAACGGTATAAACTTCCTCAAACACAGAAAGACCTGTCGTGAAGATCAGAACGGGCGGATAATGTGCCGCGAACTGCTCCATGCGATATAATCTGTCTTTGGAGGAAAGGGACGCGAGATATTGATGCTCTGCATTACCGATCAGCTGAACACGCTTCGGTTCAAAAAATTCAAAAAATCCCGCGAGCGCAAGACCGGGGCGGTTCACGTCACTTCTGGTGATGCGAACCTTTTTATTCTCGGGCATATAAAGAACCTCAAGCTTAAATTCTTCCGCGATTTTTTTGAATGATACACTATATTCGGCGTTACCGATCGTTTGGTTGTAGCTTTCCATAAATGTAAACCTTCCTTTCTGTGGAAAAACCCACCTTACATGACGATTTTTACCCAAAAATCAAGTCATGCAAAAGATTTTTTCGTTTTGATATAAGGATACATAGTAATTATACTCTATATCGGAAATTTTTTCAATAAATATTTTGATAATTTCCTTAAATAATAAGAGTACCTGACGAGAAAAGGAGGTTTTTTCACTTGGTGACCATGTTTATAAGGACGATCGGCATTTATATGCTCTTAATTCTTGTCATGCGGCTCTCAGGCAAGCGGCAGATCGGAGAGATCCAGCTCTCGGAGCTGATCACCACATTTTTGCTTTCGGAGATCGCTTCCTATCCGCTGACCAACCCCGCGATTCCCTTTCTGCATGCGGTAGTGCCGATCTTCACGATCATCAGCTTTGAGATCATTCTCTCCTTCATGACCACGAAAAGTGCCATCATGAAAAAGCTCCTTGACGGCAAGCCGAGCATCATCATACGCCGCGGCAAGCTGGACCAAAAAGAAATGCTGAAGATGCGACTGAGTCTTGAGGATCTGCTCTGCGAGCTTCGGCTGAAAAACATTTCCGCCATCGAAGATGTGGAATATGCGATTTTGGAGCAAAACGGACAGATCTCCGTCTTTCCCAAGGAAGCAAAGCGAGAGGTGACGCTTTCCGACATCAAAGACGTGAAAGCTCGCGGTCATGGCATCGCACACGCGCTGATCGTGGACGGTCACATGATCAAAGAAAATCTTTTGGCGGCAGGCAAAAGCGAAAAATGGACGTTGGATACCCTGAAAAAGCACAAGATCGCCGACATCAAAGCCGTCTTTTTGATGACCGTTGATGATGGCGGCGAGGTCTATGTCATTCCTAAAAATAAAAAAAGATAAGGAGCCGCACATGAAAACCTTTATCACCGCACTTCTCATCATGGCGCTCGTTTTATGCTTTGTGATCTGGAATTCGATCTCGATCACAAAAAAGATCGATGAGCTTCTCAAGCTCGCGCAAAGCTTTCCCGACAGCGCAGAAGCCTTCGAAAGTCATAGTCCTGCGATTGCAGCTGACGTGGAAAAATTCTATACGCTCTGGGATAAAACGATCACTCGTCTTGCTTACATGTCCGGCTACGAGAATCTGAACCGCGCCGATGCCGCCGTAATCCTTCTCTACGCCAGCTACCAAAATCGTTGTGCCACGGATTTCGTCAACGCGCGCTATGATTTCATCGACGCGCTCTCCCGTCTGCGGGAGCTGGAGCGCTTGCGCATTCCTTGGAACTTTTTGGCAAAAGAAAAGGCTGTTGCATAAAGCAACAGCCTTGTGTTTTTTATGATTAGCCTGCGTTTTCCTGTTCTTTTGCAGCAGCTTCTTTTACAGAGGGGAGATACTGAACGTAATCTTTAAGCTCTGTCTTTGTGAATACCTGTGCGCCCCAATAGTTGGTTTCCACTTTGGAAAGTTCAGAGGAAACAACGTATGCATTGGTATTGAAGATAACAGGAACAATCACTGCGTCATCGGAAAGGAGGATCGCTTCCGCCTGGTGGAGATATTCCGCTCTCTTAGCAGGATCATTTTCTGCATAAGCTTCTGTGATGAGTGCGTCGTACTCTTCGTTTACATAACCGGTAACGGGAACTGCATCGCCGCTGAATTCATTGGAGAATGCAGCAAGGTTATAGAGCGCGTGTGCGGAGATCATCTGGAAGTCAAGACCGAGAACATCATATTCACCGGTTGCAATACGCTGATCGTAAGAAGTGCCTTCCAAGCTTTCAACAACTACGTAGAAGCCGAGCGCTTCCCAAACGGATTTTGCATATTCTGCAATCGCTTTTTCTTTGCTCATGTAACCCATCTGCTGAGACTGATAGCTATCGTTTGCTTCGTCTTGACGAACAACGATGTAGATATCACTGAAAGAATCGCCGTAGATGCCGTTTTCAGCAAGGAGCTGTTTTGCTGCTTCGAGATTGCTTTCAGCACTGATCACAGCGCCGCCTTCTTCACGGAAAGAGGTGCCTTTTTTGGTGTTATAAACTTTGTCGTTCAAAAGACCGGTTGCAGCTTCGGTTTCAAGACCGATAAGGCTTGCTACATGGTTTCTGTCGAGGGCCATGGAGAATGCCTGACGAACAACTGCGTTTTTGAAAGGTTTGGAATCGAGATTGAAATAGAAGCAGAATGTGGAAGCTTCTTCTGCGATAGCAAGATTCTTGCCATATTTTGCTGCAGTATTTGCAGTAAGACCGCCTACATAGAAAATTTCTTTGTTGTTGAACAACGAAAGAACATCGTTTTCTGCAGCAGAGCTTACGTATTCTTTATCCAAGGGGAGATCATAACGAATGGTAATTCTGAAAGGTGTTACATATTTGTCGACCGCTTCGGTGGAAACGTCCTGATTCAGACGATAATATTTGGATCGTTCAAGAACGACCTCTTCGCCTTTTTCAGCAGAGAATTTCTTTACACGGAACGGACCGTTTGTGGAAAGGTCAGTTGCGCTCTTGGACCAAGTGTCGGGATAAGAAACAACTTTATTTTCACGAAGCGGAACAAGTGCGGGGCTGGAAGTATTGTAAATGAATTCTTCAATTTCAGCTTCTGTGGTGCCGTCTTCGAATTCTACGATAAACTTATCCTGTTTTGTGGAATAGAGACCGATGTCATGAATGGAGATTTCGCCCGCTTTTGCAGCTCTTGCGCCCTTGACGCAATAGAGCATGGATACAGCAGTGCTGTTGAAATCGGGTTCGAGGATACGCTTCCAAGCGTAGATAACGTCATTCGCCTGAACAGCGGAGCCGTCGCTCCAGTGTGTATCTCTGATGGTGATCTCAAGACGGGGTGCGCCGGTCTTGGGGTCTTCGGTGATTTCGATCTTTTTCGCCAGAGCTTTTTTAAGCTTGCCGTTTTCATCGAGCTTGGTCAAGCCTTCGAACACGAGCGAGAGGATCTTCACAGCGTTTTCATCTGTGTAAGAGGTCGCAGGGTCGAGGTTTGTCACCTTTGTTCCCATGTAAACTTCAAATTCCGCGCCTTTTGCTGCAGGGTCGTCTTTCTCGATCTTGGTACAACCGGAAATCATACCTACGCAAAGCGTGAGCGCCAACAGGATAGCCAATACCTTCTTCATTTGTTTGTTCCTCCGATAATAAATTTATGAAAAACTATAAACTTTTTCAAGCCTTTATCCATACTGGTAGATGGTATTATATATTATATCACCATTCCCTACCATAAATCAAACCTTTGTTTTGCAATCTGTGAATATTCTGCCTATTCTACAATTTCAGCAGAATTTTTTTGTGCAAAAACACAATGTTTTTTTATTTTTATTCCGCTTCAGCCGCTTTTTTTGCATATTCAGCGAGCAGAGATGCGTAAA
>JBGVIG010000430.1:0-1626 GCA_045122995.1 Eubacteriales bacterium
TTGCAAAGGGGCAAGCAATTGATTTTTCATAGCGGCTGTTCCTTTTTTGTTTTTTCTTTATTATACAAGAAAGGATTTTAGACTGTCAATTCTTTTTTTGTGAATTTCTGAAAAATATCTTTGCTTTTTTCGTGTATAGTGTTATAATGATAGTATCAGATATGAAAACATAAATATTCTAAATATAGTGCAGAAAGGAATTTACTTATGAAAATCAGCGTTCAAACAGATATGAAAAAACTCGCACTTATCGGCGGTGTAGACGCAGGTTTTGCTATTTTGAAAGAGGCTGGCTATGAAGCGATCGAATTTTCGATCGAAGCGCATGATCTTACTTGGGATGATATCCGCGCAGGAAAAGAAAGTGCCGTCTTCACCGATGAAAATCTTGCAAGCATCGCAAAAGAGCTGAAAGAAGCTTCCGCAAAACATGGTATTGAATTGGCACAGTGCCACGCACCTGCCCCCATCTATCTTTCCGGTTGTCCCGAAGGTACGGCAATGATGCGCAGATATGTGGCAAAGACCATTGCGCTTTGTGGTGAATGCGGTATCAAAAATGTCGTGATCCACCCTTGCTTTGATGGTAGCGCGCGCTTCCCGAAATTGACCAAGGAAGAAGAGATCGCGGAAAATATCAGTTATTACAGCTCGATTATTCCTCTTCTTAAAGAGCATCATGTTGTTTGCTGTTTGGAAAATATGTTCTGCCAGGACTGGAAGACCAAGAAAATCTACACGGCTTGCTGTTCTGATATGAAAGAATCTGTTTATTACATTGACACACTTAATAAGATGGCGGGCGAAGAATGCTTCGGTTTTTGCCTTGATATCGGTCATCTGCTTCTTCTCGGTATTGATGCGATGAACGCGATGGAAATGCTCGGTGATCGCATGAAAGCACTTCACGTTCACGATAACGACGGCGTAAACGATCTTCATATTGCTTCTTACCTCGGTCTTACCAACTGGGATCGCTTTGTCAAAGGTATCCGCAAGGTAGGCTACAAGGGTAATCTCAATTTTGAAGTCGTTTGGAATCAGGTTCCTGCTGAATTGATGCCTGCAATGCTTCGCTTTATGGCGGAAGAGGGCAATTATTTCAGAAATAAAATCATGGCGTAATGATTACAAAAAATGCATGGAATATTCCATGCATTTTTCTTTTTAACCTCGTTTGATCACATACAACGTCGCGGTTTTGCTAATATTTTCTTTTGAACTTGCCTTTATGTGTCCAATCGTGACTTCACCGGAAGAATTGCTGGGAATCGAGATTTCCGCTGTTTCCACGGTGAGATTTTTGCCGTGAATGTCACCGGAGCCAAAGACTTTGCATTTGAGGTGTTTTGCTTCACCGCCAACGTAGAGATCTCCACTTCCCATAATATCAAGAGAAAGATCTCCGCTGATTTTTTTGATATCAATATCCCCTGAACCGATAACGCGAAGCTCGGCATTTGCCGCTTCTTCCAAAGAGATATCACCGCTACCATTGATGGAAGCCAAAGTGCTTGCGGTGGCTTTTTGCACTTCAATATCGCCACTACCGTTGATCATGAGCTTGGCAAGTTTTGTTTGTTCTGCAGCAATGTCACCACTGCCATTGATTTTTGCCGTTAACTT
>JBGVIG010000431.1:0-8671 GCA_045122995.1 Eubacteriales bacterium
TCGGATTCACCGAAGAGCTGTTTCCACCATTCGCAAGTCATTGCAAGCGCAGGATCGTTTACCGCGAGAATTTCTACGCTCTTGCCCTGTCTGTGGAGAATATTACGGATTGCCGCGTATTTGAGGCAATCATTGGTATAAACGTCACCGTCTGCGAAATCGTCAAGTGCTTTTGCCGCACCGTTCATCATCTCTTCGATGTCAACACCGGAAACCGCGATAGGAAGAAGACCTACGGGAGAAAGAACGGAGAATCTGCCGCCGACGTCATCAGCGATGACAAAGCTTTCATAGCCGTATGTATCCGCCTGCTTGCGAAGTGCGCCGCGTGCTTTATCAGTGGTCGCAAAGATGCGTTCTGCCGCGCCTTCCTTGCCATATTTTTCGATGAGAAGATCACGGAAAATGCGGAAAGCGATTGCAGGTTCGGTGGTAGTACCGGATTTGGAAATAACGTTCACACAGATATCTTTGCCTTCGCAGATCGAGAGGATATCCTTGAGGTGAGAAGAGCTAATATCATTACCTACAAAATAAATGTCGGGTGTATTTTTCTTCTTGTTGTTATAGTAGTTGCCGTGGATAAATTCAATTGCCGCTCTTGCGCCAAGGTAAGAACCGCCGATACCGATAACGATGAAAACATCGCACATATCACAGATCTTGTCTGCAGCTTTCTTCATTGCCGCGAGTTCCTCGCGGTCATAGGTCTTAGGAAGATCGAGCCAACCAAGAAAATCGTTTCCCTTGCCCGTTCTGTCAAGAAGCTGTTTGTGTGCGGCGTTCACGTCACCTGCAATACCTGCAAGATCTGCATCGGAAATAAAGGAGTGAACGTACTTATCAGAAAATACAAATGCCATATATAACCTCAATTCTGCCGCATCAGCGGCTATTTCGTTCAAAAATGATCATACACCCATCTGGGTTCATCATGATGTGGACAAAGAAGACGTTTATCTTTTTCGCAAAGATGCGCGCAAAGACAAGTGTTTTCCTTGGTTCCTGCTGAAAGCGTTCGGCTGAGCAGCACCACATTATGATCCAGGTTCGGGCAATACCGACAGAAAACCGTCGGCTTTTTTTCTTCTTCGCGCATGAAAAAAATCCTCCTTTTTTCGGAAAATAGTGTTCCACGCGAAAAAATTATTATTCGTCCTTTTTCGGATCGGAATAGATTTTGACCTTTGCCTCCACAAAGCCGTCGATCCCTGCTTTCTGCATGGCACCGAAGATGCGATGGCGAAGACCTTTGTTTTCACGCTCCAATTCATGGAGCAGATTTTTCATGCTTTCCCGCTCGGTGGTACCGTCCGCAGGACAAACGCTCGCCACGACGGGAAGCTCCGCCGATGCCGCAAAATAGCGGATATCCTTTTCGGGCGCATAAACAAACGGGCGAATGACCGTGATATCCGTGCGATCCAGATACGTCACGGGAGAAAAACAGCCGAGTCTGCCTTCATAGAAAAGGTTGAGCATAAACGTTTCTACCACGTCATCAAAATGATGGCCGAGCGCCACTTTATTGCAACCAAGCTTTTTGGCGGTGTCGTTAAGCATACCACGTCTGAGTTTGGCACAAAGCGAGCAAGGATTGCTTTCCTTTCGCACGTCGAAAACGATCTTCGCGATATTGGAAGGCTCGATGTGATAAGTCACATTCAGCTTCTCACAAAGAGCTGCGATCGGTGAAAAATCCATATTTTCGCCGCCGCGCTCAAGATCCCCAAAGCGCATATCCACCGTGATGGCGACAAGCTCGAATTTTTTCGGATAGAAACGGCGAAGCTCTGCCATCGCCCAAAGAAGAGAAAGCGAATCCTTTCCCGCGGAAACACCGACGGCGATCTTATCTCCGTCCTCGATCATATGATAATCATCGCACGCGCGTCTGGCGTAGCTGAGCAGGCGTTTGAGTCCTTTCATCGGGTTTCGTTCCTTTCTTTTCTGCCTCAAAAATTCCATTAACAAATTTATTATAGCAAAAATATACCGCCATTTCAATATCCCTTGTAAACTTTTTCTCCGTATTTTTCGAAAAAATGGAAATAAGTTGCATTTTCCGTTTTGCATAAAAAACGACAGCTTTCGGCAATACTGTCGATAAAGACAAATATTGTTTCATCGCTTTATCAGAAAGAAAAATGGGAAATGACAAGAGGTTATCATGTATTATAATAAAGTCGATTTATGCGGCATGAATACGTCCAAGCTGAAAACGCTCACGAGTGAGGAAAAAAATGAGCTTCTCATCAGAGTGAAAAACGGTGATCAAAAAGCAAGAGAAAAACTCATCAGCGGCAATCTAAGACTGGTGCTGAGCATCATTCAGCGCTTCGCGGGAAAGACGGGGGACGCCGATGATCTTTTTCAAGTGGGGTGCATCGGCCTCATGAAAGCCATTGATAATTTTGACACGGAAGTCGGCGTCAAATTCAGTACCTATGCCGTTCCGATGATCATCGGAGAGATCCGCCGATATCTGCGCGATAACAATATGCTTCGCGTCAGCCGGGGAACAAGAGATCTCGCCTATCGCGCGCTGAATGCCAAAGAGGAGCTTTCCGCGACCATGCTCCGCGAACCGAGAGCAGAAGATATCGCGGCACATCTTGGGGAAAGTGTTCGTGCCGTTTCCGATGCGTTGGAAGCGATCATGGAGCCTGTATCCCTTTACGAGCCGATATACGGAGAAAACGGTGACGCACTTTACATCATGGATCAGATCCGCGACGAGGAATCGGGTGATGAATACTGGCTGGAAAGCATCGCACTTTCCGAAGCGATCAAAAAGCTTTCCGAACGTGAAAAAGCCATCATCAATATGCGCTTCTACCGAGGGAAAACGCAAATGGAGATCGCCGATGAGATCGGAATCTCACAAGCGCAGGTATCCCGCATCGAAAAAAGTGCGCTGGAGCGTATCCGCAAGGATATGTAAGGCGTAAAAACCGCTCGCCTTTTTGGACGAGCGGTTTTTCTTTGCGTCAATATGTTATCCTACAGCCGTCCACTTGCCGTAAAGTGAAAAGGCTTCCATGTCACTTGTAATGACGGTCGTCAAATCATAAGGTTTTGTAAAGTCTGCATCATAGAACCAGCCTTCGAATACATAACCCGAAACGTTAGCAATCGGATAGTCCATCGTTTCCCCGAAAACGACGGAAACCTCCATACTTTTCTTGCTGGTCGGACGAATGCCGTAAAGCTTGATTTTCAGCTTTGTCACGGGCTTCGGCGGATCGGAAGTCTTGGTCTTCGCGGTCGCTTCCACATAGCCGTTGTCACTCTCGACAAAAACTTTATAATAATATTCCGTAGAAGGTGTCAATCCTTCGAAAACAGAAGTAAATACCCCTTTTTCATCAGCTTCCACCTGACGAACGATCACGTCTTCGGAAAAATCTTCATTCGAAGAAAAGGCGATGCCACAGCTATAGATCTCCGCGCCGCAGAAAGCGTCCACCTTGCCCTGCACCTTGATAGATGTCATTGATTTCTCTGCATAATCTGCCGAGATGATGGGGAGGAAATCTTTCGTACCGATCGTGATCTTGATCGTCATTTCCTGACCGGGTTCGCTGAGAACTTCGATATGAAGATTCCAGTTCTCCTTGCCTTCCCAATCTGCAGGATAGGAGTTGAGCGACTGCGTACCGTTTGTCACGGAACGGAAATTACCGGAGTCAAAAATCGCCGTCGAAGCCTCTTCGCTACAATAATAGAAAGGATCGTTCGGAGTTGTATCCGCCATCATCTGACCTTCCAGATCATAGCCCTCACGGAAAAGAGGAACGATCGCGGGATCGTGGCGTTCTCCGTTCAGTGCCGTGGAGGTAGAAGGACTTCCCTCCACAAAATAGCGCGCGTTCAGATCGTCGTCAATGTGCCATACCATGATACCGCCAAGCGAAGGACCGTCGGTAAGCTTCTTCTCAAAGCCTTCCTTCAAGCGGACCTCAATGAGAAAATACTCATTCGGGTCGGGGCTGTTGACACGGAGGACTTTGTACTTATTGGTGAGCGTGGAATAGAGTGTGTAAGTTCCTTCCCCCACAACTTCATATTCTGCCCAACCAAGATAGATTCTGTGATAAGGATCAAGATACGTCGGATAAGCACCGTTACCGCGATGGTTGCCGTTACACTCCAAAGAGAAGTCATAAGCACGGGGCCAACCGGTGACCGTGCTACCGCCATGGCCGTTTCGTTTGGTATCGTAAAGGTCTTCGGCACCGAGATTATGCGCAAGCTCGTGAGCCGCCGTACCCATCTGCATGATACCACCGTTTTTGCCGTACTCACCGATATTGGAAACTTTAGAAAACGAAACAAAATCCAGAAAAGCATTGAGTCCCTGCGACGTGCCGTGGACTTGGAATTTCTGCTTGCCGCCCATATCGCTTTTACCGTAAGCTTGATCCATGCCGGGATTCAAAATAACAACACCAAGCTCTGTCGGATCAATGACACCGTTATCGTTAAGGTCATATTTGGAATAGTCCACATAAGGGTCAGTGGCTTCAAAAACTGCCGTGATCGCGGATTGCGCCTTCGCTGAGCCGCCGAATGCAGAGGGGTGTTCGTGATGAACAACAACTTCGATCACGCCTTCCGTATACGGAGAACCCTCGGGAACCACGTCAAATTTCAACGGGACGAAACGAAATGCCCCCATCGTCAACTCTTCATAATAATTGGTAAGCGAATAGCCGTCACCAAAATAAAGATCATAGTGATCGGTCACGTCGGTTCCTGCCCATTGCTCACCGAAATACGGCGCAGTCTTATCGGAATAAAGCTTACTCGGATCGTTTTCGTCCCAGTCGTCCACGCTGTCACCGTCCGCGTCAAAGTTCGCAAGAATCACGATCAGGGGGATATCCTTTGTTTGAGGAGCAGGCTCCACTTCAATGGGCGGTTCTGTCGTTGTTTGCTCTGTGGACTGTGCCGTAGTTTCTTCCGAAATGACGTTGCCGCACGCAGCCAAAGCCAGCATCGTTCCCACCCAAAGAATGAGTGCCAGTATTCTCTTGAAGTTCATGTCATCTCCAACCTTTCGTTATATTTTAAGAATCACCAAGATATATATGAAAATTATACCATGGAAGCGTACGGTTTGTCAACGAAAAATCTGCCTTATTTTTCCATACGAGAACGCTTCCAAATCTTGACGTTTTTATAAAATTGTGTTATAATTGATAGGTATGGATTTCAAATCACGAAAAGGAAGGTCATCTCATGCGTCTTGATAAATTTTTATCCGAAATGGGACTCGCTTCCCGCACAGAAAGCAAAAAAGCCGCAAAGGCAGGCGGTATCCTCGTCAACGGCGTTCCGCAAAAGGACGTTTCCATCCACATTGATCCCGACACCGACGCCGTGACCTTTATGGGTACACCCGTCGCCTATCAAAAATACACCTATATTATGATGAATAAACCCGACGGCATCATTTCCGCCACCGAAGATGGCAATGAAAAGACCGTCCTCGATCTTCTGCCTGAAAAATATCAGAAGATGGGACTTTTCCCCTGCGGCAGACTGGACAAGAACACCTTGGGACTTCTCATTCTGACAAACAACGGCGCACTTGCGCACCGCTTGCTCTCCCCCAAATGCCATGTGGAAAAAACTTACCGCTTCGTCTGCGAAAGACCGCTGACAAAAGAGGATGAAGAGCTTCTCTGCCGCGGCGTGAACATCGGTGAAAAAAGCTCCACCAAGCCCGCAATCCTGCATCTTGATTCTGACCATAGCGGAGAGATCACCGTGGTGGAGGGAAAATATCACCAGATAAAGCGAATGTTCCAAGCCGTGTGCAATAAGATCACATATCTAGAGCGCATTACCTTTGCGGGGATTCCGTTGGACACCTCGCTTCAAAGAGGCGAATGGCGCGAACTGACGCCGGAAGAAACAAAAGAAATCGAAAGCAAATAATCTATTTCCATTGGAGGAAAAAAACATGGATATCATTGAAAGACTCGTCGAAGAGCTTGGCATCAAACGCTCGCAGATCGAAGCGGCTGTCGCGCTCATCGACGAAGGTAATACCATTCCCTTTATCTCCCGTTACCGCAAAGAGGTCACAGGCTCTCTTGATGACGAACAGCTTCGTGCGCTCGATGACCGTCTTAACTATCTGCGCGGCCTGGAAAAACGCAAGGAAGAAGTTTATAAAGCCATCATGGAGCAAGGCAAGATGACACCCGAGATCGAAGAAGCTTTGGCAGAAGCCAAGATCCTCGCCGAAGTGGAAGACATCTACCGCCCTTACAAGCAAAAGAAAAAAACACGCGCTTCTGTTGCGCGCGAAAAAGGTCTGCTCCCGCTCGCAGAGCTCCTTTTGGAACAGCGTGATGCTTACGAAAAACCGATCGAAAGCTATGCTTCCGAATATATCAATGAAGAAAAAGGCGTGAAAAGCGAAAAAGATGCGCTCGCAGGTGCTATGGACATCATCGCAGAGATCATCTCTGATGACGCTGACTACAGAAAAGATATCCGCGCGCTGACCTATGAGCATGCGATGCTCGCCGTTAAGCAGGCAAAAGAAGAAGATTCCGTCTATTCGATGTATTATGACTACAGCGAAAAGATCAAAAGTGTTCCCCCCCACAGAACGCTTGCCATCAACCGCGGCGAAAAAGAGGAATTTCTCAAAGCTTCGGTAGATATCTCAAAAGACATTCCCCTCAACTATCTGCTCTCTCGCGTGGTGACAAATCCGAAGAGCGATGCTTTTCCTTACGTTGTTTCCGCGATGGCGGACAGCTATGATCGTCTAATCGCTCCCTCTATTGAGCGAGAGATCCGCTCCGATCTTTTCGACGTAGCAAGCGAAGGCGCGATCAAGCTTTTCTCACAAAACCTCAAAAATCTTCTCATGCAGGCACCGATCAAGGACAAAACGGTTCTCGGTCTTGACCCCGGTTACCGAACCGGTTGTAAGCTTGCCGTTGTCGATAAGACAGGCAAAGTGCTTGACACCGCTGTGATCTATCCCACCAAACCGCACGAAAAAACCGAGGCGGCGAAAAAGATCGTCAAAGGCCTCATCACCAAATATGACGTAGATATTGTTTCCATCGGTAACGGCACCGCGTCCAAAGAAAGTGAGATCTTTATCGCAGAAACCCTACGCGAGATCGGCGGCGGTACCAAGTACCTCATCACAAGCGAAGCCGGTGCTTCCGTATATTCTGCCTCCAAATTAGGCGCGGAAGAATTCCCCGACTTCGACGTTACACAAAGAAGTGCGGTTTCCATCGCAAGAAGAATTCAAGACCCCTTGGCAGAGCTTGTCAAGATCGATCCGAAATCCATCCGTGTCGGTCAGTATCAGCATGATATGAAAGAAGCACGCCTTAATGAGGCGCTCTCGGGCGTTGTGGAAGATTGCGTAAACGCCGTCGGCGTGGACGTAAACACAGCTTCTTATTCTCTGCTTGAGCATATTGCAGGTATCAACGCAACTTCTGCTAAAAATATCGTAAAATACCGCGAGGAAAATGGAGAATTCAAAAATCGCGCGCAGATCCTCAAAGTTCCGCGTATCGGTGCGAAGGCTTATGAACAATGCGCAGGCTTCCTCCGTGTTTCCGGTTCCGCAGAAATTTTCGACAATACGGGTATCCACCCCGAATCCTACGAAAAAGCAAAGGTTCTTATCGGTAAATTCGGCTATACGAAAAACGATATCACCGTCAAGGGTCTTCCGGGACTCATGAAGAGCGCTGAACTCTATGGCACCAAAAAGCTTGCCGAAGAGCTTGAGATCGGCGAGCCCACCGTCATCGACATCATCAAAGAACTGGAGAAACCCGGTCGCGATATCCGTGATGCGCTCCCTCAGCCCGAATTGCAATCCGATATTTTGGATATTTCCGACCTCAGCGTCGGTATGGTGCTTCCGGGTGTCGTTCGTAACGTCATCGACTTTGGTGCGTTCGTTGACATCGGTGTTCATCAGGACGGACTCGTTCATGTATCGCAAATATGCAAAAAGTATATCAAACACCCCAGCGAAGTGCTTTCCGTCGGTGATCACGTCAAGGTAAAGATCAAGTCGCTCGACATCGAAAAGAAACGCATCGGACTGACGATGAAAGATTTCTAATAAATTAGCAAGCACTTTCACCTTTTAGTGTGATTCAAGGAAAAACACCCCCTTTTGTGCAATTCTAACAAATATTTTTTTGAAATTTTGGGGAATTAACATCTTCCAAAATTCCGCAATCTTTGTTATAATAAGATTGTTACTGAATGTAGACATTTTTATTTTGTAATGGCAGTCGGCACCACAAAATATTGCGTACCCTCTGTCCCACATCTCTCACCGGCGGCTGAGTGATGGAAGCAAAATTCGTTTATGTCGCCGAGAACGGAGTCTATATGGCAAGCTTATCTTTAAGACACATCTACAAAAAATACCCCGGCGGTGTTACTGCGGTTTCCGACTTCAACCTTGAAATCAAGGATACCGAGTTTATCATCTTCGTAGGTCCTTCAGGTTGTGGTAAATCTACTACCCTCCGTATGATCGCAGGCCTTGAAGAAATCTCCGAAGGCGAGCTCTGGATTGGTGACAGACTCGTTAACGACATCGCTCCTAAGGACAGAGATATCGCGATGGTATTCCAGAACTACGCTCTCTATCCTCATA
>JBGVIG010000432.1:0-2048 GCA_045122995.1 Eubacteriales bacterium
TACTGCCCAGTGCCGCAATCCAAAGCGGAATCGTAACGGGAAGATTCAAAGCAAGCAAAAGACCGGTCACGATCGCAGAAAGATCGCCGATCGTATTTTCTCTTTTGCAAAGCTTTTCAAAAAGAAATTCCGAAAGAACCGCTGTGCCAATGCAAACGGCAAGCACAAGAAGCGCGCGGAGCCCGAAATACATAGCGGAAAGCACCGCCGCAGGGGTGAGCGCGATGATCACGTCGAGCATGATTTTCGTAGTGGACGCCGAATCGCGCACGTGTGGCGAGGGAGAGAGGATCAATTTATTCATATTGTCATTCCTTTCCGAAAACTTACCGTGTTTTCTTAGCTTGTTGGTATTCGCGGAGCATCGCTTTGGCGAGCTTATTGGTCTGAGCCAGATTTCTCTTTGCAGGGCAAACGTAGCTGCAAGAGCCACATTCCATGCACAGATTCACCTTGAGCTCTGCCAGCATTTCTACATTTTTCAAGTTGTACGCCGTTTCCAGTTCATAAGGAATCAGCGAAAACGGACACGCCGCCGCACATCTGCCGCAACGGATACAAGCCGTCGTCTTTGCCCCTCTCGCTTCCTTTTCCCCAAAAGCAAGCACAGCATTCGTCTGCTTCAAAACAGGTGCGTCCAAATCGGGAAGCGCAATGCCCATCATGGGACCGCCATAAAGGAGCTTCTTCGGTTCTTCCGAAAAACCGCCGCAAAATGCAAACACTTCACCGATGGGCGTGCCGATGGGCGCAATGATGTTTTGGGGTTCTTTGACGGCACTACCGTCAACAGTAATACATTTTTCCACAAGAGGCATACCTGTTTCCACATATGTCGTGATCGCAGCAAGTGTTGTGCAGTTGATCACAATCACACCTGCGTCAATCGGCAGTTTACCCTCTTCAATCACTCTGCCTGTTGTGTGATAAACAAGAACCTTTTCACCACCCTGCGGATAAACGGCAGGAAGTTTTTTCACCGAGATAAAATCATGTTCCTCGGAAAGCTTTGTCATATTCGCGATACATTTCGATTTATTATTTTCGATACCAATGACTGCTTTCGGCACACCGAGATACTTTTTCAAAAGCAAAAGACCGCGAATAATCTTTTCGCCGTCATCGAGCATCGTACGAGTATCAGCGGTAATATACGGTTCACATTCAGCACCGTTGACAACGACGTATTCGATCTTCGAAGGATCAACGGCAAACTTCACACCCGTAGGAAAACCTGCACCGCCAAGACCGACAACGCCACTCGTCTTGACAGCACCCACAAAATCCGCCGCTGTTTCAAGTTTCGGCACAGAAAGATCCGCTTTCGTCTGCGCACCATCACTTTCGATCACGATCGCCTGTGTTTTGCCGCCATTTGTCATCGTAAATTCTTCGATGCGAATGACTTTTCCCGAAACGCTGCTGTAAACGGGAGAAGACACCGCGCCACCCGCCTCAGCGATCATCTGACCGACAAGCACGATCTCTCCCACCTTCACAATAGGCTTTGCAGGCGCACCGATGTGCATCGCCATCGGGATCGTCACGCGCTTCGGCACAGGCATGGCAATAGGTTTCATTTCCGCTGTATGTTTACGGTGCTTGAGATGCACACCATGTAAAAATAACATAATTACCTCCAAGATTTATCATATCAAATAAAAATCCATTTTGGTTTATTTTATCACATTTTCACATATCGTGTCAATAGGTTTCGGGGCTTTGCCCCAAACCCAACGAAAGCCCCTTTTTTCAAAAAAGGGGCTTTCGAATCACCAAAAACTTTTGGTATGCTATTTATCTGTAATCGTGGCCGCAATGAGGACACTTCGGATAGTCCATATCATGCTGAAGTTTGCATTTCGGACATGTTTTTTGCGCGATCTTATCTTCATCTTCCGCAAGTAATTTATCTGTGGAGAAAAACTCCACCTTGCGGCATTTGGGGCAATAATAGATCTCCATCGTGATCGCGCCTGCCAAAAGATTCGGGAGATCACCCCAAAGGAAACTCGTTTTACCGAGCTGAAATTCTTCTGCACCGATAT
>JBGVIG010000433.1:0-3301 GCA_045122995.1 Eubacteriales bacterium
GATGAAGAGATGGTCTATGCTGGGTTTGTAATCCAGTAAACAAATTCCAATATGTCGAGTAGAGGAGAGACACCACTCTCCTCTACAAAAAGTGTTAAAAATCAGTCATATTAAGTGACAGAGCCTAATGAAAAATAAAAATTGTGCGGGGATTTTTTTAGTTCCCGCACTTTTTTCGGAAAAATCGAAATTTTTTCAAAAAATATTTAAAAACATATTCCATTTTTGAAAAGAAAGTGGTATAATATCAAAGTTAGAAAGTCAAAAGTCATGAATTTTAATATAAAAGCGAGGAAAAAAACTTTGAAAAGAGAAGACTTGAGAAATGTTGCGATTATCGCACACGTTGACCACGGTAAGACTACACTCGTAGATGAAATGCTCAAACAAGGCGGTATCTACCGCGACAATCAGGCGACGGAAGACCGCGTTATGGACTCCAACGCCATCGAAAAAGAACGCGGTATCACCATTCTTGCGAAAAATACTGCCGTTCATTACAAAGGTATAAAGATCAATGTTATTGATACTCCCGGACACGCAGACTTCGGCGGCGAAGTTGAACGTATCCTCAAAATGGTAAACGGCGTTATTTTGCTTGTTGATGCCGCAGAAGGCCCCATGCCCCAGACTCGTTTCGTTTTGAAAAAAGCACTTGAAATGAATCACCGCGTTATTGTTGTTGTAAATAAGATCGATCGCCCTGACGCACGTCTTGATGAAGTTGGCGACGAGGTTTTGGAACTCCTTCTCGAACTTAACGCAACTGATGAGCAGCTCGATTCTCCGATGCTTTGGTGCTCCGGCAGAGCAGGTACAGCTGCATACTCCCCCTATGAAGAGGGTACGGATTTCATTCCGCTCTTTGAAACCATTCTTAACTATATTCCTGCACCCGAAGGCGAAGTGGAAGCACCTCTCCAGCTCCTTGTTTCTTCTATCGACTATAACGACTACGTTGGTAGAATCGGTATCGGTCGCATCGAAAGAGGCGTTCTCCGCCAGAATCAGGAAGCCATGATCTCCAACTATCACAATGCCGATGAAAAGCCCAGAAGAACCAAGATCGTCAGCATCAGCCAGATCGATGGTCTTCGCCGTGTTCCCGTAACCGAAGCGAAGATGGGCGATATCGTATGCTTCTCCGGTGCAGAAGATATCTCTATCGGTGATACCATCACTGCGATGGATTGTGTGGAGCCTCTTGAATTTGTTAAAGTAAGCGAACCCACCATGGAAATGACATTCTCAGTTAACGATAGCCCCTTTGCCGGCAAAGAAGGTAAATTCGTAACCTCTCGTCAGCTCCGTGAACGTCTTTACAAAGAACTTCTCAAGGACGTTTCTCTTCGCGTTACCGACGGTGAAACCACTGACAGCTTTAAGGTAGCGGGCAGAGGCGAAATGCATCTTTCCATTCTCGTTGAAAATATGCGTCGTGAAGGCTATGAATTGACTGTCAGCACGCCCCGCGTACTCTTCAAAGAGATCGACGGTGAACTTTGTGAACCTGTTGAACGCGTGGAAATCGACGTTCCCAATGATTATTGCGGTCCTGTTATGGAAAAACTCGGCGCAAGAAAAGGCGAGCTCCTCAACATGACTCCTACTGCAGGAGGTTTGCGTTCCAGACTTGAATACCTTATTCCTACCAGATGTCTTTTTGGTTATAGAAGCGAATTCCTTACGGATACACGCGGCGAAGGTATTCTCAACTCCACATTTGAATGCTATGAACCCCATAAGGGCGAAATCGTTCGCCGCTTTACCGGTTCTCTCGTGGCTTCCGAAGCAGGTGAATCCACTTCTTACGGTGTATTCAATGCACAGGATAGAGGTGTCATGTTCATCAGCAACCAGTGCCCTGTATATGAAGGCATGATCGTTGGTGAAAACCCCAAGATGGGCGACATCGCGGTTAACGTCTGCAAAGAAAAACACTTGACTGCCGTTCGTTCCAAAGGTGCTGATGAAGCACTCCGTCTTGTTCCTGCAAAGATCATGACTTTGGAAGAAGCGATCGAATTTATCGCAGATGACGAACTGATCGAAGTTACTCCCAAATCCATTCGTCTTCGCAAGAGAATCCTTTCCAACGATGCTCGTTATAAGCTCGCAGGTAAGATCAAAAAAGAAGGCGGCAAATAAGCCGAATTGATAGAGAAATTTCCCCTTCGGGGGAAATTTTCTGTTTGAATGGGACCTCGTCCCTTACAAAATAAAATGAATTCACCCCACACGGGATTCAAAAGGGGCAAGTTCCTTTTGCGGATTCCAGGGGCAGAGTCCTTGGCAGGGTTTGGGACAGCGTCCCGATAAAAGAAAGGCGAAAATATGAACGAACAATTTGTGCGCACGGCATTTCTTCTTGGAAACGACGCGATCGAAAAATTAAATAAATCGAAAGTTATTCTTTTCGGTGTGGGCGGTGTCGGCTCGTTTTGCGCGGAAGCGCTCGCAAGAGTTGGCATCGGTACGATCACGCTCGTGGATAACGACGACGTTTCTGTTTCCAATATCAACCGCCAACTCATTGCGCTGCATTCCACCGTTGGCAGAAATAAAGCCGAAGTGATGAAAGAGCGAATCTTGGATATCAATCCCACAGCGAACGTCACAGCACTTCCGATGTTTTATCTGCCCGAAAACGCGGACGAGATTCCGCTTCATGATTATGATATTATCATTGACGCGATCGACACCGTTTCTGCTAAGATCGAGCTCGTTGTGCGCGCGAATGCGCTGAACGTGCCGATCCTTTGTGCGATGGGAACGGGAAATAAGATGGATCCCGAACAGCTCACGGTGACGGATATTTCCAAGACACAGATGTGTCCGCTGGCAAGAGTGATGAGAAGGGAATTGCGCGCCAGAGGCATTGAACATTTGCGTGTGGTGTATTCTACGGAAACGCCTATGTCTGCACACCCAGATTATGTGGGTGACGAAAGCGTAATTCCTGTGGGTAAACGTCAGGTTCCGGGTAGTCTTTCCTTCGTTCCGTCCTCGGCGGGGCTTTTGCTTGCTTCGGAAGCTGTCAAAATTTTGTTGAAAAACGGGAAAAAATGAATTTTTTGTAAAAAATCTGTTGACAAAACAACAAGATTTGATTATAATAATATACATCAATATATTATATCGTCGAAAGCATGGTCCAATAGGGCCGTGTTCTCCATAATAACAGGCGTTTACGCCTGTTATTTTTTTGCTTTTGAAAGAGGATCCTTTATGTATCGCGATATTCTCAAACATTATTGGAATATTGAAGCTGATTTGGTGGAGCCGCTGGAGCGGACAACAG
>JBGVIG010000434.1:0-1258 GCA_045122995.1 Eubacteriales bacterium
TACAGCTCTTGATCTTCTCACCATCAATGGGGCAGCGGCGCTTATTCAAAGCATGGCCTGCCTCGAACACAGCAACCTTCAGTTCCGGGTTCAGTTTGGTCAATTCATATGCAGAAAAAATACCGCCGGGACCGGCGCCAATGATGATTACGTTATAGTTCATGTTTTTACCCTCCAAAAAATAAAATGATACAAACAGAATTTATATATTTTTATTATAACATATTGTCTGATTCTTAGCAATTATTTTTCGAAAAAATCACGCGGCGACATAGTAGATGGGGGAAGTGATGGCAAAAAGAAAACCCAAACCACAAAAGCGATTTGAGTTTTTGGTATAAATGGCAATGCAGAGCTTCACCATCGCATGATAAATAAAAAAGCAGTACCGCCCCCCGATCATTGGGAGCTGGCATTGCCGATGGTCGAAGTGAGAGGATTTGGTCTCACGGCTCGACGCCGTTCCAACTTCAAATCCTCTCACATTTTACGAAAAAAGAAAAATTCCAAACCGCTAATGCGATTTGGAATTTTGGTCGGAGTGAGAGGATTTGAACCTCCGGCCTCTTGGTCCCGAACCAAGCACTCTACCAAACTGAGCCACACCCCGAAACAATATTTTGTTGGTTGCTCTTTCACAGCTCTATTATTATACACTAATATTTAGTAAATGTCAACTGTTTTTCAAAAATATTTTTGCGAAAATCAAAAAATCGGAAACACCGCGTATCACGGAATTTCCGATTATTTTTTATTGATCGATTGAAATGCGAACGCCGTTTACTTCCACGGTTTCGTCGGCACGGATCAGGATATATTTGACACCGTCGATGACACGAGTGCGCACAAGATCACTATGTTCAGGATTAACTTTGATGCTGATATCGGGCATTGCAAGCTCAAATTGCTTGTTATTGATCAAGTTGCGCGGACTGATTTCGGTTTCCGCGCCAAACGATTCGTCAAATCTTTCTTCGAAGTTTTGAATCTTTTCTTCGGGAACTGCGCATGAGCGCAAAACGTCTGTTACTGTTTCTTTGCCAATAACAAGCGGTTCTTTCACCTTGTTTTCTTTATGTTCACGAATGATATCGGAAAGCTCTGCGTGAACAGCTTTGACAACGGTCAAACTGCAATTTTCAGAAACTGTTTCGGAAAGGATATCTTCAAACGTTTCTTTTTGTGCGGCAGCAGGCATGGGAATTTCGCTTGCAAAAAGTGCATTGACAAGATCTGTCTGACTTTCTTTGGTGTTGCG
>JBGVIG010000435.1:0-1785 GCA_045122995.1 Eubacteriales bacterium
TCATTTTCGTCAAGAAAGAGGTTTATCATGGTTAAACTTATTGTTGGTCTTAAAGGCACAGGCAAAACAAAAATGCTTATCGAAATGGTTAATAACGCGATCGACACATCTGCCGGCTCTGTTATCTGCCTCGAAAAAGGCGACAAGCTCCGTTTCGATATTAAATATCAGGCGCGTCTTATCGACGTAGTGGAATACGGCATTGCTGATGCACACGCTCTTCAGGGCTTTGTTGCAGGCTTGCACGCTTCCAACAGTGATATCACCCATATCTTCATCGACTCCGCTCTTAAAATCTGCGGCGACGATGTAGTTGCTTTTGAAGAATTTGTTCCCGTTATGGAAGCTCTCGGTGCGAAATGGAATATCGACATCGTTATGACTTCTTCCATCGCAGAAGCAGATCTCCCTGTATCTCTCAAAAAATATCTCTAATTTCCTTACATCTTACAACAAAAAATCGGAGCAATTGCTCCGATTTTTGTTTTTAAAAGTCAGCGTTTGCATCCGCAACCGCCGGTATCGCGCTCATTTCCTTTGAGGTCACAAAGGGACGGTGGATAAAATTCGTTGACAGGGAATGCCATATGCTTGAACATTTTGCAGGGATCGTCTGTGGAGGGGGAGATACATTCTTTTTCGGGAATGCTGTATTCTGTTCCGTGAACGAGATACTGTGCAGGGCGTTCAATGCGAACAACGGAGAAGAAGCCGAGTGAAACGGTGAGCATTTTATTCATCGTTTGTCCCGAAATTCTGCCGCCAAGACAACCGCAGACAAGGTCAGGCAAATCTTCCGCACTTACACAGCAATGTGTGCGGCAATCGCAAGCGTTCACGATCTTTGTGCCGAGAACGATGGGATCTACCACTTCGAAAACGGCGCGGGGGAGATTGGTACCCGGAATCTCTGTTGTGCCGCAGCTACAGAAGTTCTGCTCGCCAAGCTCGCTTTTGAAAATGTTTACGTTTCCTTCGCCGCCGTAAAGAATGACTTTCTTTTCCGCAACGGCAACACCTTCGATCTCTTGCGGTCTGCCAACACAGGCACAGATCTCGCTGACGATTTTAATATACATGGTGATGTTGATCTGATAAAAACCTCTGTTGAAAGGAATGGGATCAACGTGTATGTTCGCGCAGATGATCTTCGCGCTCTTTGTGCGAACGCTTCCGCTTCTTTCGAGCAGATCAAGGCAAGCGTCCGAGAGATACACGGGGAGATCTTCGAAGCAATCTTTATCCCGACAACTGTCGAGGATCCGATGAGTGTCTATATATACGGAAGAATTGCCACACATCTGCGAAGGGTTTCTCATATCCGACATAAAATTTCCTCCGATTCGTGTTTATGGAAACTGAAAAATTGTTTCCTTGCTATATGGTATGTCGATCGGACAAAAATGTGAAAAGCAAAATCCCCGTAGTTTGTACTACGGGGATACATTTATTCTTCTGTGGGGATTGCTTCCGCCACTTCACTTTGGAGCGGGTGGTCTGCGGTTTTTACATTTTTGATCATCACATAGAGGAGAGCTGCGATATAGAAAAGGATACCAAGCTCGGTTGCTTCAAAGAAGGTGGTCACAGTTAGTTCTATCTCCCAGAAGGCAGTGAGAAGGAATGTGGGAACGATATAGACCAACGCGCAAACGATGGCGATGACACCGAAGGTGAAATGGACGTGATTGAGCGGTGTGACTGCATTTCGTCTTGTTTCGTAAAGGCAGAAAAGCAGGATCGCGATGAGCGAAACGTTGCAGAAAAGACGATCGGGATCATTAT
>JBGVIG010000436.1:0-11071 GCA_045122995.1 Eubacteriales bacterium
GGCAGTCGCAGTTTGGTTTAGCGGGAGCATCTGACCGCAAGCTTTGCACACACCGCCCGTAAAATGTTCGCTGTTTACGGTGATCCAACGCTCACGGCAAGCGGCGATCTGTTTGTCCGCTTCTTCAATGGAGCGTTCATATCCTTTGAGCGCATACCGTTTGCTCGCGATCTGATTTTCAAGCTTCGCTGCCTCTTTCAAAAGCGAATCGGGATCCTGTCCCACACCCTGCGATTGCGAACGGCGATACGCCGCGTTTTCGTTCTCCAAGGCTTCCATTTGCAGATTCCATTCGCGCAATTCCATGCGTTTTTTCTCGGTGGCGGTGTCATTCTCTATGGCAAAAAGATCAGCATCAAGCTTGTCTTTTTGTGTGGTCAAGAGCGCGATCTGCGTCCGTGCGGTTTCAAAATCGAGCGCCATCACGTCCTCAATGGTCCTCATACACTCACTGATGCGCGCAGGGATTTCTGTCTTAGCGCCAACGTAACCGCGCTTTTCCGCAAGCAATTTCTTTTTATAATCATCAACGGAAAGCCACCCCATGCCGTCAACAAGCGGCTGAAAACGTTCGTCACTGCGAAGAATGGCACTATCGTCCTGCACACCTGCCACATGGAAAAGTGTCGCACGTCTTTCCTGCCATGGGATATCTTTCGCAAAGTAAGAAACACTCGTCAGCATACGGAATCTTTCTTCGCTCACAAGCTCATTTACTTTGTCCGCAAAGATATTTTTCTTGCACGGAACGCCGTCCACATAATATTCCGAAGTGTTGCCATCGTATGTAGCCTCTGTGCTGCCGCGCTTGGTCGTCCAGATCTCTTTCATCGTTCTGCGGAGCGAAAGCGGTACGCCGTTTACAGAGAGCGTTGCTTCCACCGCCGTCACCGCAAGATGGTCTTTCACGGCACCTGTGCTGTCAAGCGGTTTGATTTCAATGTTCTTTTCCCCGTTGCCAAGGCTGTCTTTACCGAAAAGAAGCCATGTTAAAGCATCATAGATGCTTGTCTTGCCTGTGGCGTTGTCACCGTAGATCGTGGCGTTTTTCCCGTCGAAATCGAGCGTGAGATGCTTGTGACACTTAAAATTTTCGAGGTCGAGGCGTAAAATTTTGATGATATTCATTGATTTTTCTCTCTTTCCGTGATATAATATCACTGTCCTTATTTTTTAAGCCGCTTTTGGAATGGCCGTTCCGGAGCGGTTTTTTCTTTTGTCAGCTCCGCACGAACGATCTTTGCCACTTCCTCATAGGAAGCCCCGGCATTGATCGCCGCGCGGACTTTTTTGCTTGTGAACCAGATCACAAATTCCTTGATTTTTTGAAACATGATTTTGCCGTCCTTTTCATTCGTCTTTACTGTCGTTCGGGATTGTTGCTCCCTCTTTGAGTGTCGCGGTGATGGTAAGTTCTACACCGTATTGCTTGGAATAGACTTCGGCAAGCACTTTCATTATGTACGGAATGTCAGGTTTGTTTGATGTTTTCATATTCCTGCCTCCTTTTCATGAAAATATATGCGCCGATCGGCGGTTTTATAAATCGCTTTCGCCGCAAGCGCGGTCAATTCGTTTAACCACATGATCACCTCCTTTTTTGTTTGTAGATTTTAATTCTACATTATTTGCAAAAAAAATTTTCTGCACATCTTCATCACTAAGACAAAGAATTCGTGCGATAGCCAATACTTCACTAACCAAAAATTCTTTTCTATTATGGATCTTATTAAACAACCCGGTATCAGAAATCCCTATCATGGTTGCGAGGCTTTTGATTGTGAGTCCTTTTTCCCTCATCTTACCTTGCAATTTTTTTGTATCTGTCATAATTGCCCTCCCTTCTTGTTGAATTTTATTCTACAACAATATTACAACACATTTTGTTGAATGTCAAGACCTTTTTCAAATATTTTTGAGTTTTTTTCAAAAATTGTTGATTTTCGTTCTCATTCGTGTTATCATAGAGGTAGAAGGAGGTGTCATTCTACAATGACGAATCTTGAAGATTTAGGAAAACGAATTAAAGATAAACGTATCGAATTAAATATGACTCAAGAGGAATTGGCTAAAAAGGTCGGCTATACTTCTCGGTCAAGCATCAATAAAATCGAACTTGGTCTTGTTGACCTACCGCAATCCAAAATTACCATGATTGCGCAAGCTCTTGATGTTTCCGTTGCCTATCTTATGGGGTGGAATTTGAAAATTAAAGATAGAGTAAACAAAAACATCGGACACAACATCTATCTGCAACGTGCCAAATTAAGATTAACACAACAACAGCTGGCAGATCGTGTCGGTGTCAGCGAAGCTACGATTGCCGCGTTAGAGAACGGACAAGAAGCAGCAGGAGAAGAGTTGCTTTATGATATCTGTGATGTTTTTGGCCTTATTCCAAGCAATATCTTGGGTTGCGATGATGAGCCATATGATGAAAACACAAAATACTTGCTTTCAAGACGCAATAATATAGGTATGTATCCCCTTAAAAAGAAAAAACTCCCGCTTCTCGGCAACGTCGCTTGCGGCGAACCGATCTTTGCGGAAGAATCTTTTGATGCGTATGTGTCTGTCGGCGCTGATGTGGAAGCAGATTTCTGTCTCCGTGCCAAAGGTGATAGTATGATCAATGCCCGAATCTTTGACGGTGATGTTTTGTTTGTCAAAAGTCAACCCATGGTTGAGGACGGCGAAATCGCCGTAGTTCTTGTGGAGGACGAAGCAACCGTGAAACGTGTATATTATGACCGCGAAAACAGTACCATTACCCTCGTTCCCGAAAATCCAACATATAAAGTTATGCGTTTCATGGGTGAACAGCTCAATCAAATCCGCATCCTCGGCAAAGTCATTGCCGGGCAGTATGATGTGAGGTGAGAATAATGAGCCAAAATACAATCCGTTATTGCAAGATATGCGGTGGCGTTATTGATGCCAAAACAAAGAAATGTGATCAGTGCGGAAAACAATATTTCAAATGGACAAAAAACAAAACTGTCATTGCGTTGCTTTCGCTCCTTCTTATTTGTTCCATCGTTCTTAACATCGTACAATTTGATGAAATCGACTCAGCCAATTTAAGATTTGAATATTGGCGAAACGAGGCAGAAAGATTGGAAGAATTGAAAAATACAGCAATGAAGTTAGTTGAAGCCAGCGCAGAAGATTATAAAATTATTAAATTTTATTCCACATACGCGGCTATTGTAACAGAAGATTCTAAAATGTATCACGTTTATGGTTGTGAAAATTTAGACGAGTCTGCTCCATTTTATATATACAACATATCAACCGCAAAATCCAAAGGATATTACCCATGCCCTAAATGTCACGATTAACTATTATGTGATGTATAACAATCTTACAGTTTAATTTGAATCAGGAGAACTTATTATGAAAGCATATGTTATTTCGTCCGAAAACAATTTGGACATCGCAAACAAGATGCTCTATCCACTTAAAAATCTAAAATGGGAATCAACCAAATTCGCCCCCAATGAAATTGGATTTGAATATGCAATAAATAGAATGCAAGAAGCTGATATCATCATAGTGTTCTATGATGGTTATATAAATGACTCTGAGCACGAGAAGTTGCAATTGGAAAATGAACTAAACATTGCTATGGAAATAATAGCCCTGACAAAAAAAGTGATCCTGCCTATCATTTTAAATAATGCTAATATCCCTCATTTTTTAGAAAAATATAAGCCCATGTATTTGCAAGGAGACAGCCCTTATCAACTCCTAACAATCACTGATGCCATTCCGCAATTAGCAAAACTTAAAAAAACTTCTCTCGCTAAAGATGTCCAAAAGAAGATCGATTGGCTTAGTATTATAGGAATATATACCAGTTTGTTAGCGGTGTTATTAACCTGTATTTTAACAAGTTTAACCGGAATGGATCAAGAGATCCCCTGGACAATGCTACTCATCCTGTTACTAATGGCAACGCTATTAATAATTCCGCTTGTATTTTACATAATTACTGGTGATGGTTCAAGAAACAAAAAAAATGCCGTTGATCAAAAATTGTACTCCCTAAAATTAAAAAATTATCTCGCGCCTCCTAAATCTCAAAATGAAAATTTGGAATTTGAGAATATCTCCCAAGTCAATGCTCTCAAGCTTATGAGACTTAACTTGGATAATATAAATCAATATTATCTGAGCAATCAAAAACAGGCTAAAACATCATTTTGTTGGGCAATAGCATTTTGTATTACTGGATTTCTTTTTATGATCGCAACCATAACCCTATTCATTATCCTAAAATTGGATTGGATAATGATGTTTATTTCCGTAATAGGTGGCGCTATTATTGAATTCATCTCTTGTACAATTTTCTTTATATATAAACAGACTCTTTCACAATTAAATTATTATCATAAGACTTTGCACGAAAATGAACGATTTTTATCTTGTGTAAATCTTACTTCGATTATTGATGATCAAAAAATGCGTGATGAAGTAATAAAACAATTAATTGCAACCCAAAAGCAAATTAATATAATTGAAGCTGAAAATCGAAACAATCACGCATCACGATCAAAGAAATAAACAAAGCCCCCGCCCGGTGTACCAGACCGAGCGAGGGCAAATACGAAGGCAAACAGCCCCCATACTGCTAAAAAGCACTAACAGTATAGCATATTTGTTTGCCTTTTTCAATAAGATTTTAAGAATAAGATTGAAAGAAGGAGGAAATATGTCATTTTTTCAAAAGCGAATCGACAGCTCATTGAAGCGTGCAGCGCTTTATGCCCGTGTATCCACAGAAGAACAAGCAATGCACGGTGTTTCTCTCGACGCTCAAAAGGAGCGCCTTGTACAGTACGCTAAGGAAAACGATCTTTCGATCGTCGGCATATATGTGGACGAGGGGATCTCTGCCCGGAAACGTTATACACACCGTGCCGCATTTATGCGTATGATCGAAGATATCAAGTTGAAGAGAATTGACGTCGTTTTATTTATTAAACTTGACCGTTGGTTTCGTAATATTGCTGATTATTACGAAGTACAAGCTATTTTAGATCGTCACAAAGTGCAATGGATCGCCACCGAAGAAGATTATGACACCACCACCGCCAACGGCAGACTTGCGCTGAATATCAAGCTTGCGATCGCGCAGGACGAGGCAGACCGCACCTCTGAGCGTATCAAGTTTGTTTTCAAAAACATGGTTAAGGAAGGTCGTGTGATCAGCGGACAAACGTCCATGGGATTTAAGATTGAGGATAAACACATTGTTCTTGATGAAGACGAGGTTCCGATCGTGCAGGAGATTTTCCAAAAATATATTGATCTTCGTTCAACCAAAGCAACATCTCGATATGTTTTAGAAAAATATAAAAAAAGCATTGATGTAAAAACATTAAAAAAAATGCTTACAAACCGTTGGTATATCGGTGAAGCTTACGGAATCAAGAATTGGTGTCCAAGCATTGTTGATCAATCTACCTTTGATCTTGCCAATAAGATTCTTCAAACACGATCGGCAAGATACGATGGCACAAGATCCGATCGCATTTATCTCTTTACGGGCATTGTTTTCTGTGAATGTTGTGGGCGGAGAATGACAACATATTGCTGTTCCAATAAACGAAAAGATGGTACAAAATTAGAATTTATCTATTATCGTTGCCCTGCTCATACAATGAAAACTTGCGAAATGCCGCATCAAATAAACCAGAACAAATTGGAAGCATGGCTTTTCGATAATGTGTGTTTTGAAGCCGAGCAATATAATTTGAATATCGAAAAGAAAAAGAAGACTGCTCCCCAAAAACGGATTGATACATCTGCAATCATGAAGAAAATTGAAAAGCTGAAGGATTTATATCTCAATGACCTTCTTCCCAAAGAGATTTACGAACGTGATTACACTTCCCTTGCAAAGCTTTTATCGGAAGCTGAAAACACCAATATACCCGATGCTAAACCAGTTGACATGAGCGTATTTGAAAATTTTCAAGAAATATATCGTAAATTAAACGATGAATCAAAAAAGGCGTTTTGGTCACGCGTCCTTCATAAGATCGTGGTTTCTCAAGACGGAACTTTTTCAATTGAATTTAATACAATATAAAAAGAAGCGTAGCTTTCGTAAAAAGGCTACGCTTCATCAGTTATAAAGGCACTAACCATCGGGAACAGCAACTACCACAACAGAAATTGCGAGAAGTAAACTGTGCATTAAATTTTGCGCCATTTGCGGCAAATTGCGCAGTTCTGCGATAATTTTTGTGCCGATATAATCATTATCCATCACGATCGCATTGAAAAGATCTGCAAAGGCAATAAGTGCCGCCGCTGTATAACCAAGTCGGCTGATTTGCTTTGCCAAAGCAGCAAGTCTTACTTTCATGGGACTATCAACCACATTATTTTGCAGTTCCTCGGCAAGCTTGCCATAAAGTGTGTGATCGCCAACGTCACAAACCAGCATCACGCCGTCACCGTCACGCACCACCGTGCCTCGAAAAAGCGCATTGATGGCGCTCGGTTCATGCGGTAACTGCTTTTCACTTGGTGTTTTTATGGCTTCTCTGCTCTCGCCGTTGATGGCAGATTGATCAATGGAAAGTGAACCCTCCACCAAAACACCATCAGCCGGAATTTTTTCACCTGCAGAAAGCAAAATAAGATCTCCTACGACAACTTCCCCGATGGGAATCTCATAAATTTTTCCGCCGCGACGTACCCGACAATGAAGATTTTCCGCTTCCTTTTGCAATTTTATAAATGCACTTTCGCTCCCGTATTCAGACAAAGTGGACACGAACGTTGCGAGAAAAACTGCGGCAGCGATCCCGATAGTTTCATAAAAATTCTTTGTTTGAAACATCAAAATGATATTAACGGCAAGTGTAACGAGCAAAATTTTAATGATAGGATCACCGAAGCTTTCCAGATATTTAGCAAAAAAACCTTTTCGTTTTTTCTTTGTAAAGATGTTTTCTCCATACAATTCTCGTGATTTTTGCACTTCTTCAGCAGAAAGCCCCGAGAATGACACTTGCTTTTTTAAGGTCATTTTTGATACTGTCATTCGTTTTCCCTCCAAAATTTCAAATACTTTTGATTCAATGTATTCGAAAACCAACCATTTTATCACAAACTCAAAAGAATGATATTTTCATAAAAATAAAACGCTTGCTATTTACTCAACCGCAAGTTGCATTTTTCTAAAAAAACAAGTTATTGTTTTTTTAGAAAATCTCCGTTATAATAGAATCAAGATCCGGATTCAAAATAATGAGAGGTGAAGATGATGACTATCGGTGAGCGCATTAAGACGTTAAGAAAAAAGAACAATTTAACACAAGAGGAGCTTGCGGACCATCTTTGTGTAACTTATCAAGCGGTGAGTAAATGGGAAAACGGCGGATCCAATCCCGATTTTGCTTTGATCGTGCCACTCGCCAAAATTTTTCATGTAACAACTGACGAGCTTCTTGGCGCTGACATGCAAGAAGACACAAAGTACCAGGAGCTTCAAAAAGCATATGATGATACATTCGTTACGGGAGATTTGCTTGAGCGTTACAAGATAACAGCAAAGGCTGCTGAAGAATATCCACGCGATATGAAGTGGCTAATGCGTCACGCATGGGATATTTGGTGTATCGCGATCGAGAAGGAGCTAACAACAGATCAATTTGAAGCAAAAAGAGAAAAAGCTATTGAACTTTTTGACATTGTTATCAAGAACACAAACGATGATGATGATAAAATTCATGCGATACACGGGATTGTACAATGTCTATGCGGAAAAGGTTGCAAAAAAGAAGCAAAGCAATATGTTGAAATGTATCCACAGATCACAGCGCCCTATATTACAAAGGAACAATTGCTTTCCAAATGTTTGGAAGGTGAGGATCAGAAGCAGCAAAAGCAAGAGATTTTAGACGTGCAACTTGAAAAATTACTTCAGTTTTTGTTGTGGGAAAAGGTCGGAAAAAACGCAGACATCTGCTCTGCAGCAGAAGGGATTTTGCAAGCGCTGATTCCAGATGGCAATTACGGAAGATGGCATGAAACGATGACGCATATTCAGTTCCGCAAAGCAGAAATCGAAGCAAAAAACAATAATGGCGAAAAAGCCATTGAATATCTTGAAAAAGCGTTTTATCACGCGGGGCAATACGATATGATCGATTCGATCGCCCCCGGTGAATATCAATTAACAGCGCCTCTTTTTGATGGATACACATTCGATTCTTCACATTGGTTTCGAACGGGAAACAATACGATGCGCGAAGATATTCAAAAAATGTGCCAAAGAAAATCTTTTGATTTTCTTCGCGAAAGCAAACGCTTTCAAGCAATCTTTCTCGAATAATACAAAAACACCGCAGAGATATCTGCGGTGTTTTTTCTATGCAATTAAAACTGCCCTTTTGTGTTATGACTCATTTCCGAAACGCGGATCCGATTCAGCGCGCGAGAAAGCTTTGCTTTTGCGAGCTTTTCTTCCTTTTCGTCAGCGGCTTTTTCGAGTGTTCGCTCGGCGCGTTCTGCTGCCGCTTTCGCGCGATTTATATCGATCTCATCAGCGTATTCAAAAGTAATCGCGACAAGGCGTACATTTTCCTTTTCTACGGAAAGAAATCCGCCTGCACATGAAGCGATACGAGAAACACCGTCCGCTATCACTTTAGCTCTGCCGATCGACACAGAAGCAAAATAATCCGCGTGTCCGCGAAGGATCTGCACATCGCCATCATCTGTGTGAACAAGCAAGCTTTCGGCTTCGCCGTCAAAAACGAGTCCGTCCGGCGTTACGATCTCAAGATGAAACGGTCTCATTTAAGCTTCCTCTTTCAGTTTCTTTGCCTTTTCAACAGCTTCGTCAATGGAGCCGACAAAAAGGAATGCGGATTCGGGAAGATCGTCATGTTTACCGTCGAGGATCTCACGGAAACCGCGAATGGTTTCTTTGATCGGAACGTAGCGTCCTTCCATGCCTGTGAACTGTTCTGCAACAGTGAACGGCTGCGAAAGAAAACGCTGGATCTTTCTCGCGCGGTTGACTACAAGTTTATCTTCTTCGGAAAGTTCGTCCATACCCATGATGGCGATGATATCCTGAAGTTCTTTGTATCTTTGCAAGATCTTCTGCACTTCTCTTGCCACTTCATAATGCTCAATACCAACAACGTCGGGTGCCAAAATTCTCGAGGAAGAACCAAGCGGATCGACTGCAGGATAAATACCGAGAGATGCGATGTTTCTTGAAAGAACCGTTGTCGCATCAAGGTGAGCAAACGTCGTTGCGGGAGCTGGGTCTGTAAGGTCGTCTGCAGGGACGTAAACAGCCTGAACAGAGGTGATGGAACCTTTTTTCGTAGAAGTGA
Source organism: Eubacteriales bacterium (assembly GCA_045122995.1). Classification (GTDB taxonomy): domain Bacteria; phylum Bacillota; class Clostridia; order Oscillospirales; family CAG-272; genus QALR01. Next base: position 9,369 of record JBGVIG010000436.1, read on the forward strand.
TTCTTTCCTGCAAAACACCCATTTCCGTTGCCAATGTCGGCTGATAACCAACCGCAGAAGGCATGCGTCCAAGAAGCGCGGAAACTTCTGAGCCTGCCTGTGTGAATCGGTAAATATTGTCGATAAAGAGAAGCACGTCCTGGCCTTCCCTATCACGGAAATACTCTGCCATGGTAAGTCCCGAGAGCGCAACTCTCATTCTTGCGCCGGGCGGTTCATTCATCTGACCGTAAACGAGTGCGGTCTTGGAGAGAACGCCCGATTCTTTCATTTCATTGTAAAGGTCGTTGCCTTCACGCGTGCGTTCACCAACACCCGTGAAAACGGAAAGACCGCCATGCTGTTTTGCGATGTTGTTGATAAGTTCCATAATAAGAACGGTCTTACCTACACCCGCGCCGCCAAAAAGTCCGATTTTACCGCCTTTGGCGTAAGGTGCGATCAAGTCAACGACTTTAATACCCGTTTCCAAAATTTCCGTTGTACCTTCCTGCTCGGAATAGGAAGGGGGATCACGGTGGATACACCATCTTTCCGCATTTTTAGGATCGGGCTTATTATCTACGGCTTCACCAAGGATATTGAAGATACGGCCAAGCGTTTCTTCACCGACGGGCACCGTAATACCCATCCCCGTATCCACAGCGTCCATGCCGCGGGACATACCGTCTGTCGAAGACATCGCAATACATCTTACGATATCATCGCCAAGCTGATTGGCAACCTCGCAGACAACTTTTTTGCCGTCATGCATAATCTCGATCGCATTGAGAAGATTCGGTAAATGTCCGTTTTCAAATTTTATGTCAAGAACAGGTCCGATGATCTGTATGACCTTGCCGATGTTCTTTTCCATCTGCTTACTTTCCTTTCTTGGGCAAAATTTATGTAAAATTCTGCCTGAAAACTATAGTTACAGCGCTTCCGCGCCGGATACGATTTCTGTGATCTCTTGTGTGATCACCGCTTGACGCGCGCGGTTATAGCTGAGCATCAAGTTGTCGATCATTTCACTCGCGTTTTTGTTTGCGGAATTCATGGCACTTCTTCTTGATCCGGATTCCGATGCCAAAGCTTCACAAACAGAGGTGTACAGAATACCGCCCACATATTCGGGAACGATCTTATCCAAAATCTCTTCCGGATCGCCGCCGAAGATTGGATCACCGGTACTTATCGAAGTGTTATCGCTCGCTTGGAGTGGCAACAGCGTTTCGTACACGGGAACCTGAGAGATCATAGAAACAAACTTTGTATAAACCAATACCACACGGTCAAATTCGCCGTTTTTAAAGCTTTCACATATCAAAGACGCCATTGCCAGCGACTCACCAACACGAATGTCGGCAACATACTCATAGCTTTGCATGTAGATCGGTTTGTTTCTGTGACGATAATATTCAAGCGCTTTTTTTCCGATCGGTAAAAAAACGTCGTCCGCAGATTGGGATAGTGTTTCTGTCATGCGGAAAATATTGGAGTTATATCCCCCCGCAAGGCCTCTATCGCCTGCGATTACCAAAAATAAAGTTTTTTCTTCATCGCGAGGCAACGACCAAACAGATTTTTGACTTTCCGCAGACTTTTCGATCAAGTTGATCGCTTCTTTGAGTGTTTCGGAAAAAGGGCGTGCTTTTTCAACTTTTTCCTTTGCGCGGCGAAGCTTTGAAGTGGCAACAAGCTCCATGGCTTTGGTGATCTGC
>JBGVIG010000437.1:0-1768 GCA_045122995.1 Eubacteriales bacterium
TGCGATTGACAATGACCGCAACCATGTCCTTTTCGCCATGCCGTTCATAGCAGAGGATCTCACCATCAGCATGGATCGTCGAAAGGGTTCCTTCTTCAAAGATTTTTTCTTTTCTGCGAGCAGCCGTAAGTGCATGATAGAAGTCCAGAAGTTCTGTATCTTCCTTGCCCCACGGATAAGGCATACGGCAGAAAGGATCGCCATAGCCCTCCACACCCGCTTCGTCACCATAATAGATGCACGGTACACCCGGCACCGACATCTGAATGGCAACAGCAAGCTTCATCAAAGCCTTCGCGCGGCGGCGACGTTCTGCACTCATGCGATGTTCCGCTCGTTCATGATACGGAACAGAAGAAGCATCTCGATCGCCCACTGCAGTGAGAATTCTTTCGGTATCATGTGTACCGAGGATATTCATCAAAGCGTTTGCCGCGTCCGGCGGATAATTGGAATAAATGCTTTCCAGTGTTCTGCGCATACGACCGTGATCGCCGTTTCTTACGTAAGCAATGATCGCTTTCTGCATCGGATAGTTCATAACGGTATCCAATTCCTGTCCGCGAAAATATTTCTTGCGGATCCCATAAGAAACCTTAGTGGTCGCGTCTTCCCACACCTCGCCGATCACGAGCGCGTCCTTCTTTTCTTCTCTTGCCGTTTTCGCAAGCTCCGCGAGAAAATCGTCGGAAAGCTCATCAGCAACGTCAAGACGCCAGCCGTCAATGCCGCGTCTAAAATAACGGCGAACAATGCCGTCTTCTCCAAAAAGAAAGTTTCGGTACGTCGGCTCGTCACTTTTCACGCGAGGAAGCGTCATGATCCCCCACCAAGATTCATACTGATCGGGGTAACGCGAAAAAGTATACCAAGAGGAATACTGCGAGTTTTCAGACTGTGCTGCGCCGATACTAGCATAGTTTGCATTTTGATTGAAATATACACTGTCACTACCCGTGTGATTGAAAACACCGTCCAAAATAATGTGAATGCCACGCTTTTTTGCCGCCGCAACGAGCGCATCAAAGGCTTCTTCCCCGCCGAGCATTTCATCAATTTTGGAATAATCGGCAGTATTATATTTGTGATTGGAAGGAGAATCAAAGATCGGATTCAAATAAAGACAAGTGACACCGAGGGCAGCAAGGTAATCCAGTTTTTCCGTGACACCTTGCAAATCACCCCCGTAAAAAAGATTATTTTTGTTGTTTTTTTCTCGGTTACGCAAAAATTCAGGGAATTTTTTGAGGTCTCGACAGAGTACAGAATCTTCTTTCACAGCATTTTCACCCGAAGAAAAGAATCTGTCAGGGAAAATCTGATAAAAGATTCCGCCATAGATCCATTTCGGGGGATTCTCTCTTTTTTCAAAGACGAGAAGCTGGAAGTCGCCTCTGCCATCGTTTTCAGCGCCGAACGATTCCGAAAAATCATTTCCGCGATGAAGCATATCAAATGCGCCGAACTTCGTTTTGATGCGGTACTTATAAAAGAACAAACCGCTCTTCTCTTTTCCACAAAGACTTTCCATCGGAACGCGAACGAAAAATTCATCATCATCCTTTGTCATATCCAAGCGGAAAGAGCATCCCGTATCGTCGCTGATAAGCTTCATTTCAGCAGCTTCGGTGGTATCGGGCACATGAATGCGAAACTCGACCGCATCGCCATATGCAAAAGCGTTGCGATGCGTCACGTCGGTTCCGTCAAGTAATTTCTGTTCCAGATGTCGGGACGCGACATCAAATCGAGAAAAACCGGCCATGCT
>JBGVIG010000438.1:0-1982 GCA_045122995.1 Eubacteriales bacterium
TTGCAAACTCGATCTGACGGGGAGGACAGGGTTTATATTCAAGATCAACGTTTTCGATGACCCAGTTATAGAGCGGACGGTGAATAACGTATTCCAAAGAACAGAGGGAGTGTGTGATGCCTTCAAGTGCGTCCTGAATGGGGTGCGCGAAGTCATACATCGGGAAGATGCACCATTTTGTACCCTGTCTGTGGTGTTCGATATATTTGATACGGTAAATAACAGGGTCACGCATGCAGAAGTTGCCGGAAGCAAGATCGATCTTTGCGCGAAGCGTATATTTACCTTCGGGGAATTCACCGTTCTTCATGCGTTCAAAGAGATCAAGGCTTTCTTCGATGGGACGGTCACGATAGGGGGAAACAGCAGGATTTTTGGTGTCCCCTGCATATTTGGGATCGCGGAATTCTTCGGGAGTCAGTTCACAAACGTAAGCAAGACCTTTTTTAATAAGACCTACCGCAAGCTCATAGTCCTTTTGGAAGTAATCGGAACCATAGAAGAAACGGTCTTCCCAATCAAAGCCGAGCCAGCGGATATCCTCTTGGATTGCGTCAACAAATTCGGTATCTTCTTTTGCAGGGTTGGTGTCGTCCATACGGAGATTGCATTTGCCGCCGTATTTGCGCGCGGTACCGAAGTCGATGATCATCGCTTTGCAATGACCGATGTGGAGATAGCCGTTCGGTTCGGGGGGAAAACGCGTATGAATCTCATCCGCTTTTACTTTTCCCTCTTTGATGTCAGCGTCAATCGCTTCATATATAAAATTATTGGAAATTTCGCTCATTTTTATCACATTTCCTTTCTGAAAATCTTAAAGATTGTCGATCGCCGCACCGATTCTCGCGCGCGTCTTTTCTTCGCCGAGGATCTGCATTACGGTGTAAAGATCGGGAGCGTTCTGCTTGCCTGTTACCGCAACACGGATAAACGAGGAGATGTCTGCCACGTTACCCTTATAATTTTCGGGAGCAGCTTTATATGCTTTCATATCGGAAGCATAGCCAAGTTCATCAGCGATCGCTTTGATCTTATCAAACCAAACATTCATTTCATCTGCCGCATCATAAGTTGCGAGGAATTTTTCAAGAGAAGATCTGATGTCTTCTGCCGCAAAGCCTTCTGCAAAACCATCTTCCATCTTGAAGAATTCATCATAGAAGAAGCCCATGTAAGGTTTTGCATCTACCCATGTAGCAAGGTCTTTTCTCGGCTTTTTGCCACCGCGACCGATCGCGAGGATCTTCAATGCTTTTTCTTTGTCAGCGGAAAGTACCGCTGCAAAGTCCTTATCAAAATCATTTGCCCACGCAAGAAGCTTTTCATAAACGTCTTCTGCAGTCATACGGGAAATGATGTTTTTGGAAACGTCATTCAATTTGTTGAAATCGAAAAGACAGCCCGAAACGGACATTTTCTTGATGTTGAAGGGGAAATCGGTGTAGGGCTTGTCTGCGTTTTTCGCATGCCATTCTTCATAGTTGGAGTTGAGAAGTGTCATCACGTATTCGCAAACCGCTTCAGGAGAGTAGCCCATGCGAGTGTAGTCGTCCATGTTCGCGCCCATGTCACGTTTGGAAAGTTTTTTCTTGTTTCCGTTTTCGTCAAGGCGCATGATCTGCGCGATATGCATATATTTGGGAAGCTTAAATCCGAGATAGGAGAAAAGCTGAATGTGCTTGGGGAGGCTGGGGAGCCATTCTTCGCCGCGGATAACGTGAGTGGTACCCATGAGATGATCGTCCACTGCGTGTGCGAAGTGATAGGTGGGAATACCATCGGACTTGAGAAGAACGAAATCTTCATCGTTTTCGGGAATTTCAAGATTGCCCTTGACAAGGTCTGTGAATTTCACTTTCTTTTCGGGATCGCCAAGTGCCAGAATACGAAGAACGAAGGGGTTACCTGCCGCAAGATTTGCTTCCACGTCTTCCATGGTAAAGTTGCGTCTTGCGAGCATTTCCGCACGGCGGCTTTCG
>JBGVIG010000439.1:0-2303 GCA_045122995.1 Eubacteriales bacterium
TACAAATAATATGAAATGGTATCATGTCACAAAATAACTAGTACAAAAAATCTCGAAAGCCTATTGACAAAATGGAAAAAATATGTTATCATATGGTAGAAGGAGTCGAAGCTCCATTTATTTTAGCAGACAACACTCACAAATTTACCAAGACAAATTATTTAGGAGAGCGTATGACAATTGGTGAGATTGCAGTTGTTCGAACAGGACTTGTAACCGTAAGAGAAAAGAAAAAGATATCTTCTTCAGAGACATGTGAATATCAAGTACTAAATTTGAAATGCATTGCGGATGAAGGATATATCATTAAGGCACATATAGAAACTGAAGAATACGCGAGTGGATTGAAAGATGATTGTATCACTCGGATGGGCGATATTCTTGTTAGGTTAAGCTCACCATATACAGCTGTGTTGATAGATCAACCGGATTTGTGTGGGATAGTTGTTCCTTCTCATTTTGCAATCATCCGTGTTGATAAACGCTATGCAACGCCCGAATATATTTTTTGGTCATTGCGACGCGACAAGAACAGAATTACAATGATGCAGAACAGTAGCGGTAGCACCGCGTTTGGTACGATAAGCTCTGGATTGATCGCGTCACTTCCTATAACGCTTTTGCCTTTACACGAGCAACAAATCATAGGTGATCTTCTCCGACTATCAGAACGGGAGCAAGAACTGCTCAATAAATTAGCAAAGACAAAGAAAGCTTACAGCAACCTGCTGCTGAACCAAATTTACGATAATATGAAAAGAGGTAATATAAAATGACGACCAAGCAAAACATCGAAAAGGTACTTTGGAACGCATGTGATAGTTTCCGTGGAAAGATCGATAGTTCTCGCTATAAGGACTACATTCTCTCTATGCTTTTTGTAAAGTATTTGAGCGACGTTTACGCATATACAAGAAAGAAGTACAGCGAGCAGTACAACGGCAACGAAGAACGAATTGCACGTGCCATGAGCCGTGAGCGCTTCGTTATGGACAAGACCTCGACATTTGATTACCTCTACGAAAATAGAAACGATACCGCCATCGGTGAGAAGATCAATATCGCTCTTGCCAATATTGAAAAGAACAACAGCGCGAAGCTTCACAACGTGTTCCGTGCGATTGACTTCAACTCCACCGTTGATTTTGGTGAGGTCAGAGAGAAAAATGCTATCCTCAAAAACCTTCTTGAGGACTTCAAGGATCTCGACCTTTCCCCTGATCAACTTGACAACGCCGATATCATTGGCGACGCATACGAATATATGATCGCAAACTTCGCCTCCGATGCAGGCAAAAAAGGCGGAGAGTTCTACACTCCGAGCAAAGTATCCGAACTGGTAGCAAGACTGATTGCCCCCAAAGAGAACGACCGTATTTATGATGCAACCTGCGGAAGCGGCGGTCTTCTTCTCAAAGCTTACAAGCAGGTTGAAAGCCGTAAGGTTGCTCTTTACGGTCAGGAACAGAATATGCAGACATGGGCACTTTGCCGTATGAATATGTTCCTCCACAATGTAGATGACGCCACCATTTGGCAAGGCGACACACTCTCCAATCCCGGCAACATCAAAGACGATAAGCTTATGAAGTTCCAGTGCATTTGCGCGAACCCTCCGTTCTCTCTTGATAAATGGGATAGCGGGTTCCTCTCAGGTGCAGTTGATGAAAAAGGTAAGCCCAAGGAAAAGATGTCTGCGGAGCTTGACCCATTCAGACGCTTTGACTGGGGTATCCCCCCCACCTCCAAGGGCGACTACGCATTTGTCATGCACATGCTTCACAGCTTGGATGATACCACCGGACGCATGGGCATTATCCTTCCCCACGGTGTCCTCTTCCGTGGTGCTGGTGAGGGCAAGATCCGTCGTACCATTATCGAAAACTTCAACTTCCTTGATGCGGTTATCGGTCTCCCTGCGAACCTCTTCTACGGCGCGGGCATTCCCGCCTGTATCCTGATCTTCCGCAAGGATCGCGGCACCAATAACCGTGTTCTGTTCGTGGATGCCAGCGGCGAGGATCACTACGAGAAGGGCAAGAACCAGAACATCCTACGCGAGCGTGACGTGCAGAAGATCGTGGACACCTACGTGCGGTATAAGACCGACATCCACTACACGGGCGAGGACAAGTACAGCCATGTGGCCACGCTGGACGAGATCAAGGAAAACGACTACAACCTGAACATCCCTCGCTACGTGGACACCTTCGAGGAGGAGGAACTCATCGATATCGACGAGGTGAAGCAGAATATCGCGAGCATTGAGGCGGAATTGGCGGAGGTGCAGGAGCAGATGAAGA
>JBGVIG010000440.1:0-3926 GCA_045122995.1 Eubacteriales bacterium
ATTGAGAAGGACAAGCGCACGTTTTCCGCTTTTAGGTTCAAAGGTGATCTCCATGCCGCCACCGGTATCTGCAAACAATATGCGAACGTCACGCTGAGAAAAAACACCGCTTTTCTTGCGCATGGCAATAAGTGCCTTATAATACAACATCATCGCATAAGCATCGCCGCCAGGAATCAGACTTTCCCAATCCAGATTATTGATCTCGTCACCCGAACGATAGCTGTTCTCATCGAAATGCTTAGTGCGAAGCATCTCCTCACCCGCTTGCATAAAGGGAACGCCGCGCGCGATCATCAAAATTGCCGCACCGAGGCGATTCATCCGCAAGCGCTCTTCATGCGACGTATCCGGGGCAGAAAGCATCAGTTTATCCCAAAGTGTGTGGTTATCGTGCGCACTCATATAGTTGATGACGTCCGCATTTTCCACACGCCACCAAACACCGTCGCGCTTACCGCCGCTGATGCCAAAACGGATCTTTTCCGCATTTTCCGCAAAAGCGCCGCTGATATATCCCGCCGCACTTTTTTCAAAAACACTTCCCTTGAGCCCATCACGGATCACGTCGTTGAAAACGGAAATGCCGCCTGCGGCACCGTCACTCGGCACGATACGGGAAATGTTCCCTTGTGTTGCCTGCAAGCTGCCGTCCATCGTTGCGCCCATCTGCCACCCTTCTCCGTAAAGAAGTGCGCGCGGATTGATCGTGTGCACGGCTTTTTCAATGAGGGACATCGTTTCCAAGTCATGGAGCCCCATCAGATCAAAACGAAAACCGTCAAGCTTATATTCCTTTGCCCAGTAAGAAACGCTATCCACCATAAATTTACGGAACATCGCACGCTCCGATGCCGTATCGTTGCCGCAACCGCTGGCAGACGAGTTCAGACAAGCGTCCGTATAGCGGTAATAATAATACGGTACGATCTTTTGAAATAAACTGTTTTTATCATAGGTGTGATTATACACCACGTCCATGATCACACCGATTCCGGCTTTATGGAGCGCCTGCACCATTTGTTTCACTTCTAAAATGCGCACTTCTCCATGGTAAGGATCTGTGCTGTAGCTTCCCTCGGGAACGTTATAGTTTTTGGGATCATATCCCCAGTTAAAAGCATGAAGCGTATTCGTTTCGTCCACGGTGGCGTAGTCGTAGATCGGAAGCAGATGCACGTGTGTGACACCAAGCTTCATGAGATAATCCACACCGACGCTGACACCATGGCTGTTGACAAGCCCACGTTCGGTGAAAGCGAGATACTTGCCTTTATATTTTGAAGCAACGATACGATTGCTGAAATCGCGCACGTGGATCTCCCAAATAACAGCATCGGTATATGAATTCGTACCGATACGATACGGCTTTTCCCACCCTTTGGGATTCGTTTTCGAAAGATCGACCACCATGCCACGTTCACCGTTAACACCTGCCGCTTTTGCGTAAGGATCGACTGCCGTTTGCGTTCCCATTGCGTTTGTGACACGATAAACATAATACACCCCGTGACCGCAACCGCGCTGTCTGTGGATCCAAACACCGTGCGCGCCACGCACCATATCGGCCGTGGCAAAAGCGCGTCCGCCGTCCCCTTTGCGGTATAATTTCAAAACTACGCGAAACGCGGTCGGCGCCCAAAGCTTGAAGACTGTGTCTTTTCCGTCGATCACAGCACCGAGATCATCACCGTCATAAAGATAATTCTCACGGAAATACGGCGTATCGAAAACCTTCGTTGGCACGACGATCTTTCTTCCGCAGTTTTCAATCACAAGAACATACGGTTTCCCGATGGAAAGTGCTTCTTTTACGATCACCTTGCCGTGACTTGTCATCTTTCCAATCGCATCGACCGATGTGATCGCCACTTCACGTTCGCCGTCGTAAAGCTTAATCTGTGCCGTGGAAACAAGGCAAATTTTTGACATCAGCGAATAGGTAATCGTATAAAAATCCGTCATGAACGCCGTTTTGATTTTCGTCATCATATCGATCATTCTCCCTAAGTTGTTACTCTTTTCATTCTTCATCACATTCATTCCACGCATCACAAAAGCGTGAAGTGATTTTTTTCACAAAGCAAAAGCCCCTCTTTTTTCATCTTACCGATCTCCGCAGAAAGCCCACTTCGATCGACCTCCAGATAATCAGCAAGTGCCTGACGGTCATAAGAAATCGTAAAGCTTCTGTTGCCGCAAGATTTTGCCTGCATCGTAAGATACGTCATCAGCTTATCTCTTGTCGTGCGCTTGGAAATGACTTCGATCTTCTGGTGAAATATCAGATTTTTCACCGCCACGATCTTCATCAAATTATAGATCATTTGGCTGTGAAAACTGCACGCGTTTTTACAAGAATGAAGGATTCTTTCACAATCGACGATCAAAATTTCCGAATCCGCCGTCGCCACCACGTCCACGGGCATCACGGAAATACCTGCGCATGCAAAAGCCTCGCCCACAAGCGTGGACGCACCAAGGCTCGCCACAATGCTTCGGTTTCCGTCATAATCCACACGCACGATCTGTGCTTCACCCATCAGAATGATGCCGATATTTTTTGCGGATCCTCCTTCAGCAAAAATGATCTCATTTTTTGCAAAATGATGCAACGTACCGTGAAGACAACCTAACATTGCAAGCAGATTTTCATCCTCGATCTCATCAAAAAGCGCGCAATTGCGCAAAACATCAAAATACTTTTTCATTTATTTCATTCCTTCGTAAAAAGCAAGAACATCTTTCAGATTTTTTTCCGAAACGTAATCGCCGCCTTTTTGCAAAAGCGCAAGCATCGCATCTTCCTCTTTCGTTTTATTCTTTTTGCCTGCCATCACTTTTGTCAGCATATCAATCATGGATTTATAAATTCCACGCAGTTTTTCATGATCCATTCCGCCCTGCACCGTGAAAAGCGGAAGCGTTTCGGGAAGCTTATTTGCTTTTTTCACGCTCTCCGTTTGGGAGCCCGTATCTCCAAGACCAACACCCACAAGTGCGCAAATTTGATAACGCTTCTTCGCTTTGGCATAGCCCTTTACCATGCCTGCCATCAACCAGCCAAGATAAATGATCGGCGCCCCTTTTCCAAGAATGATAGCCTCCTTATATTCATAAACGGGAAGACCTGCTTTTTCTCCGAGCATTTTCGCGTATCGCGCAGTGTAACCCGTATTTGATGTGTAAACAATCGCAATCGGTTTCATGATTTCTTCCTTTCGGATCAACAAATTTATATATTCATTCTACCATAATTTTTTTCTTCGAGCAATATGTTTTCTCGTTTTGTTGAAAATTCAACATACTTTTTGAAAAACAAATGTTATAATAACATCGAAAGATACCAAGAAAGGACCAAAAACGATGAAGAGAAAGATTATAAAAATTGACGAAGAAAAATGCAACGGTTGCGGTGCTTGTGCCGCGGCGTGCCATGAAGGTGCTATTGATATGGTAGACGGAAAAGCAAAGCTTATGCGTGAAGATTACTGCGACGGGCTTGGCGACTGTCTTCCTGCGTGTCCCACTGGCGCGATCTCCTTTGAAGAACGTGAAGCACAGGCTTACAATGAAGAAGCCGTTCTTCTTGCCAAAAAGAAAAAAGCTGAAAGCACCGCTGATAAGCTTCCCTGCGGTTGCCCGGGCTCACAAGCAAGAAGTATCAAAAGAGCTCCGTCAGAAAACGTATCCGCGCCCGTCACGAGCGAACTTACAAACTTCCCCGTGCAGATCAAGCTCGCGCCCATCGGCGCACCTTATTTTAACGGCGCGAAGCTCCTCATCGCAGCAGATTGCACCGCATTCGCTTACGGAAATTTCCACCGCGATTTTATCCGAAACCATGTTGTACTCATCGGCTGTCCCAAGCTTGATGCGGTCGATTATACGGAAAAGCTCACAACAATCATTAAGCAGAATGACAT
>JBGVIG010000441.1:0-2321 GCA_045122995.1 Eubacteriales bacterium
TTCCCGCTGGAAAGCCTCAAGAATATCAAAATTCTTGTCGTTTCTGATGAAATGCTTTATCATGTAACGGGCTTTTTCCCGAACAATACGGAAAAAACGCTCCGCGCACTCGTGGCACTTTCCCAAAAGATCAAATCGAAATATTACGTCGTTCAGCAGGGTGATGATACGGTATTCATTTATGATGGTATTCATTATGAGATCGTGACCGCGCCTGTGATGCTCCGCACTATGACCAAAAATGCGGGCAAAAAGATGCAGCAGACCTTTATCGGTGCGCTTGCGGCGGAATATCTCGAAAGCAAAAATATTCTTCGCGCCTGCAAATTTGCTGTGATCGTAAGCCTGCTTACCAAGGGTAAATTCGGCAACCTTGAAAAGATGATGTCGCTTCCCGAACTCCGTCAGTATGCGGCGGAAAACGGCTTCGATCTTTACCGCTGAGGTTTTTATGGCACAGATCAAAAAGATGCTCGGCGTTGACTACGGCGAGGCAAGAACAGGACTTGCGCATTCTGACGGACTTGGTCTTTATGCCGTCGGCATGGGCAATATCAAAAGCTACAATATGGAAAAGGCGGCGGCGGACATCGCAGCGAAAGCTGAGGAGATCGGTGCAGAACTTATCGTCATCGGTAAACCGATTAACATGAATGGCACGATGGGCGAAAAGGTGGAAAAAGTGACAAAGCTCGGTGAGCTGATCGCGGCCCACACGGATATCCCGATCGACTTTTACGATGAACGCATGACGACGATGAGCGCACACAAGATCCTGCAGGAAAGCGGTATCCGTGCGAAAAACCGCAAACAGATCGTCGACTCCCTGGCAGCAGAACTGATCCTGCAGGGATATATGGACAGAATGAGAAATACTTAACGATAAATAAAAAAAGAAAGAGGAATTTTAACTATGGAACAGACCAAAAAGACCATGGAAAAGATCGTTGCGCTTTGCAAAAACCGCGGTTTTGTTTATCCCGGTTCGGAAATTTACGGCGGTCTTGCCAACAGCTGGGACTTCGGCCCCCTTGGCGTTGAATTCAAAAATAACATCAAAAAAGCATGGTGGAAGAAATTTGTTCAGGAATCCAAATATAATGTTGGTCTTGACAGTGCTATCATCATGAACAAAGAAACTTGGGTAGCTTCCGGTCACCTTAAGGGTTTTGCGGATCCGCTTATGGACTGCAAAGCGTGCAAAACACGTCACAGAGCAGACAAGCTCATTGAAGATTATGCAGCAGAAAACGGCCTTGATGATAATCCCGGCGGTTGGTCTAATGCTGAACTTATGGCGTATATCAAAGAACATAACATCGCTTGCCCCGATTGCGGTAGCCATGATTTCACCGATATCCGTCAGTTCAACCTTATGTTCAAGACTTTCCAGGGCGTAACCGAAGACTCCACAAGTGAACTTTATCTCCGTCCCGAAACCGCACAGGGTATCTTTGTAAACTTCAAAAACGTGGCAAGAACCACCAGAAAGAAAATGCCTTTCGGTATCGCACAGATCGGTAAATCCTTCCGTAACGAAATCACTCCTGGTAACTTCATCTTCCGTATCCGTGAATTTGAACAGATGGAGCTTGAATTTTTCTGCCGCCCCGGCACTGACCTTGAATGGTTTGCATACTGGAAAGATTATTGCGCAAACTTCCTTTATTCTCTCGGCATGAACAAAGAATATCTCCGCCTTCGTGACCACAGCGCAGAAGAACTCTGCTTCTATTCCAAGGCAACAACTGACTTTGAATATCTTTTCCCGTTTGGTTGGGGCGAGCTTTGGGGTATTGCTGACCGTACTGATTACGACCTTACCCAGCATCAGGAACACAGCGGTGAATCCATGGAATTCTTTGATGACGTAACAGGTGAAAAATATATTCCTTACGTTATCGAACCTTCTCTTGGTGCTGACCGTGTGGCACTTGCATTCCTCGTTGATGCATATGATGAAGAAGTGATCGGCGAAAAAGACGTTCGTACAGTTATGCACTTCCACCCCGCACTTGCGCCCATCAAAGCGGCTGTGCTTCCTCTTTCCAAGAAGCTCAGCGAAAAAGCTTGGGAAATCCATGACGAACTTGCAAAATACTTCATGGTTGATTTCGACGATGCAGGTTCTATCGGTAAGCGTTACCGCCGTCAGGACGAAATCGGTACACCTCTTTGTATCACTTATGACTTCGAATCCGAAAATGACGGTTGTGAAACTGTTCGTGATCGTGACACCATGGAACTGTAAAGAATCAAGATCGAAGATCTCAGAGCTTATATCGAAAAGAGAATGGAATTCTAATTGAATTTAATATAAA
>JBGVIG010000442.1:0-2759 GCA_045122995.1 Eubacteriales bacterium
ATACCTTCGTTACGGAAGATTCTTCCCACTTCGTAAACCTTGTTCATGCCGCCGACGATAAGGCGTTTGAGATAAAGTTCGGTTTCAATGCGCAGATACATATCCATATCAAGCGTATTGTGATGTGTTTTGAAGTGACGAGCAGAAGCACCGATCTCGATCGGAACGAGGATAGGCGTATCTACTTCAAGGAATCCGAGATTATCAAGATATGCGCGAGTTTCCTTGAGGATCTGCGAACGCTTGATAAAGGTATCCTTTACGTCGGGATTTACGATAAGGTCCACATATCTCTGACGGTAACGGAGATCCGTATCCTTCAGACCGTGGAATTTTTCAGGGAGAGGAAGCAGGGATTTTGCAAGAAGTTTGATCTTTTTTGCATGAATGGAAATTTCGCCTGTTTTGGTGCGGAAAGCATAGCCTTCGATACCAATGATATCGCCGATATCCCACTTTTTGAAGTCTGCGTAATCATCTTCACCGACTTCATCGCGTTTGATGTAAACCTGCATTTTGCCGTCATCATCACTGATGTGTGCAAAGGAAGCTTTACCCATGATTCTGCGGCTCATCATTCTGCCCGCGATGGAAACGATCGGTTTCTCTTCTGCGGACACTTCTTCTTCATCGTCCTTGAAATTTGCGCGAATACTGCCCGATGTTGCAGTCACGTCATATTTCACTTCCGCGAAAGGATCACGGCCTGCATCCTGAAGGGCTTTCAGTTTGTCGCGGCGGATCTGCAAAATTTCGGCAAGTTTTTCTTCGGAAAGCTCTTCCGTTTCATTTTGTGTGTTCAATTTTTCTTCTGCCATTTTTCTAAACTCCGTTCTGCAAGGGCTATACCCTTTGCAACTTTTTGGTTCATGTATTCCGTTTGAAAACGGGAAACGGTGCTCTACCGTTTAAGATTTTGCGATGTTAACGATTCTGAAGTTTGCGACGCCGTCGGGAACTTCCACAGAGATCACGTCACCGACTTTCGTACCCATAAGCGCTTTGCCGCTGGGGGACTGGTCGGAAATTTTATTGTTGAGCGGATCTACTTCGCGAGAGCTTACGATGAGATATTCGATCTCTTCGTCATAGTCCATATCATAAATAGTAACGGAAACGCCAACGCTTACAGAGTCAGTCTGAATTTCATTGTCGCTGATAACTTTTGCGTGACTGATGGTTTCTTCAAGCTCGGAGATCTGTGCTTCGATCTTCGCCTGCTCGTTTTTTGCTTCATCATATTCGCTGTTTTCCGAAAGGTCACCGTAAGAACGCGCGATACCTACGTTTTCCGCCGCTTCTTTACGTTTGACATTCTTTAAATAATCAAGTTCGTCTTTCAGCTTCTGAAAGCTGCTTTCTGTAACAACAATCTGTTTTGCCATGGTAAAAAATCTCCTTTTATGTGTTTGTTTACATTAGTCAAATTATTAATCAATGGAAGCAAGTTCTTCAACCGCTCTTTGGAGCTGTGTATCCACATCATGCGGAATCAAGAACAAATTCATTCCCCGCCATTCTTCGGGAAGCTCCACTTCAATGTCGGGATAGATACCGACGCCATCATAGTTTTCGGAAAAAGGCGGATCGTAAAGAAAATCGGTAATAAATACGACGCTACCGTCACGAAGCGTTTTGCTCGTTTGTCCGCAACCTTTACCGTAAGTTTTGGTACCGATGATCGTTGCTTTATCATAATCTTTCAAAGAAGAAGTGAAAAGCTCTGCCGCCGATGCAGAATTACCGTTCGTCAAAACGACCATCGGCAGATCGATTTCATATCCATCGGATTCGAAAACTCGAAACTCCACGCCGTCTTTATCGGTGAGATGCACGATCGGGCCTTCGGGAAGCAGATAATCCAGCATGGCAACAACAGCATTGAGATCCCCACCAAGATTATTGCGAACGTCAAAGATAAGTCCTTCTACATCGGCAGCCAACAAAGCATCAACCGCATAAAAGAAATCAGGCGCAGTTGTATAGTAAGAAAGAAATTCCGTGATGTAAATATAACCGAATTTTTCATCACCGTACGTGACGACCTCCGTAATAATCGTGTCCGCTTTATATGTGTTACGGATCACGGAAATCTCCATCTTTTCACCACCGCGAATGATTCCGATCTTCACCGCCGTTCCGATCTCGCCTACGATCGCCGCAGGGAGTCCGTTGAAGCCAATCTCGGAAGCAGGAGTTCCTTCCACACTGTCAATAATGTCGCCAACCTGCAGGCCCGCTTTTTTTGCCGGACCGTCGCTCATAACCTGAACGATTTCGATCTGATTATTTTTGTTCTGAACAATGGAAACGCCGATACCTACGGAATTGCCGGAAGCAGCTTCCATTTCTTTTTTCCAATCTTCAGCACTGTAATAGGAGGCGTACTGGTCTCCCGAATAATAAACGTATGCCTGCGCAATCGCGTCTTTTTGCGCCTCGCTGTCTATCTCATAGAGATAATTATCTTCGAAAAGCTTTTCAAGCTCCGAAAGTTTGGAAAAATCCAAAGCTTCTGCCATAGAAAAAGCTCTGTTGATCTCTCCTTGATAAAAAACGGAAAGCCCCGCAAAAGTTCCCATAAATACGAATACCGCCGCAAGCAATACGCAAACAACCGTGGTTCCGAGAGAAACGCGAATCGTTTTGCGCTGTTTTTTCGTTTTTTCTGTTTCTTGCATCACGGATTCGAACAAAGGAATTTCCTCTTTTTTGGGTTCCGAATTTTCAAAATTTTCCATTCTGACCTCCGAATCATT
>JBGVIG010000443.1:0-7994 GCA_045122995.1 Eubacteriales bacterium
CACACGGGGAATATTTCGAGCTTGGCAAAAAGATCGGCTATTTCGGTTTTTCCGTCGTGAAAAAGAAGAAAAAGCCGCAGGGCACCCCACCGCCCAAGGCAAAAAAAGAAAAATGATAAAAAAACGTCCTCTTCCGCCACAACACGGAAGAGGACGCTTTCTATTATATTAAAGAGGAGAACATTTTGGCATTTCATATTTATAAAAAGAAGAAAAATCCTGCAGACTGCGCCAAGGAAGCAGGCGAAGAACCAAAAGTGACGCCTTTGTCAAGACGCTTTGCGATCGGACGAACGATGGCTTTGACGAGCGCAGCGATCCCGTCAACCAAAAGCGCAACAGGCATCAACACGAGCAGAAGCAGACGAAGAAGCTGTCTTTTTTTCTCTGCGCGGCGCTTTGCCGCTCTTTCTTTTTCGGCTTGTTTATGTAAATAGGCAAGCGGAAGCGCGACCGAATAGGAATGAACATTGCAGCCTTCTATCATTTGACATTCAAAACTTTTCATATTAAGAACCTCCGTTTTTACCGTTTGTTATCGTTTACGCTTACATTATACAACCGTTTACGGTAATTGTCAATACTTTTTTCGACATTTTTTACCTTTCATGGTTATTTTTTTGCATTTTCTCTTTACAAAACCGTTTTTTCATGTTAAAATATTACCGTAAACGATAATATTCGGAGGTTTTGTACCATGAGTATGAAATGGTTGGAAAATATCAAAAAATTGAAAAAAGAACGCGGAATGACCAACGAAACCCTTTCTGCAGCTTCAGGCATTTCCATCGGCACATTAAATAAACTTCTCAGCGGCGCGACCGCAGACCCCAAGCTTTCCACCCTGCGCCCCTTGGCGGCGGCGCTGGAATGTTCGCTTGATGAGCTTCTCGGCGAAGTCGGCAGTGAAAGTGAATTTCCAAAACCCCTGCTCAAAAAATACCAAGCGCTGGACGGCGAAGGCAAAAATGAAGTGGAAAATACCATCGAGAAGGAATATCGCCGCGTTTGCAAGGAGCGCGCACTGCCCTATTCGCTGGAAACACCTTCGATCTATAAGATCCGCCTTTACGATATCCCTGCTTCCGCAGGTACAGGTGTTTATCTTTCGGGCGATGATTACAGCGAGATCTCCGTTTATGCCAACAGCATGACAGGAGAAGCAGATTTTGCCATTCGTGTTTACGGCGATAGTATGATGCCTCGTTATGAAAATGGTGACATTCTTCTCGTTTCCCGCACGCAGACCGTGGAGGTGGGCGAGCTTGGCATTTTCTCACTTGGCGGTGAAAGCTATTTTAAGAAGTTCGGCGGCGATCGCCTGATCTCCTTAAACCCTGCTTACAAGGATATTCGCCTTGATGAGCATGCAGAGATCACCTGTTTTGGTAAAGTCATCGGCAAGCTGAAAAAATAATCATCTTACATCATTACGTTCCATTTCGAAGAGCGGAGGATTTCTTCCGCTCTTTTTTCTTTTTCGGAAAAAGGATCCTTGTTTCTTCGCGGATCTCACGGCGAAGCCAAAAGACGGCAGTGAGATTCAAGACCGTCATCAGCGCCGTTGTGAAATCCGAAGCCGCCCACACGGAGCGTTCGGGCATCACAGCAGCAAAAACGGTAGAAAGGCAATAAAAAACGAGATAGACCTTCTCCGCTGACGCTTGCGTTGTAAAATAAGCAAGGCATCGCTTGCCGTAATATCCCCAGCAGATCACCGTGGCAAATGCAAATGCCGCGATGGAAATGCTGATAAAATACGATGCCTTTTTTCCATAATAAAGAGAAAAAGAATAAATCACAAGGAGCATGCCATTCTCCGTGATAAAATCTTCCCCACAGGCAAGCAAAATGACGAGCCCCGTCAGCGTGCAAAGCACGATCGTATCAAAGAAAACCTCAAAAATGCCGAAAAGACCTTGCTTGGCAGGAATTTTTGTTTCCGCGCCTCCGTGTGCCATCGGCGCCGTTCCGGCACCTGCCTCATGCGTAAACGCACCTTTTGCCACGCCTTCACGCAATCCTGCCGAAAATAGAAAACCTAGGGTGCCGCCAAAGGCGCTGTCAGCACGAAACGCACCATCAAGGATCAACGCAAACACAGATGGCAGACGCTCCCATTCCAAAAGCACGATGCGCAGAGAAAAAAACATATAAAGCACGCTCATCACAGGGATCACGATCGCCGTCACCCTCGAAACCCCTCGTGCGCCCGAAAGCAAGATCACACCGCAAAGCATCGCAAACACAATCCCGATAAAGAGCGGCGGCATATGAAACGTTGCACTCACCGCAACAGAAGCAGCATTCATCTGCACCATATCGCCCATGGCAAAGGCGGCAAAAAGTCCCGTCCCTGCAAAGACAACCGCCAGAAATTTCCCAAATTTTCCGCCGACACCGTTTTTCATATAATACATCGGACCGCCGACAAATTCACCCTTTTCCGTCTGCCGATAGCGAAGTCCAAGCACAATTTCGGCATATTTGAGTATCATGGAAAACAGAGCCGATATCCACATCCAAAAAAGAGCACCTGCACCACCGATAGAAAGCGCCACCGCCACCCCTACGATATTCCCCACACCGAGCGTCCCGGCAAGAGAGAGGGAAAGCTCGAAAAGCGGCGAATGTTTCGCATTTTTTTCACGCGTGAGCATATATTTCACCGTGCCGATCGAGTGGCGAACGAAAAACCCGTCCAGATAGAAAAAGAAAAAAAGTCCGCTTGCGATCAAAACGATAGGCAAAAGAAGACCCGTGCCGCTCGCCATCGCCGTGCGGAAAAATTTCAAAAACACCGCCTCCTCCCCGAAAAGATTTCATCTCATTTATATGCAAAAGGGAAGAAAAACTTTCCCAAACAGGAAAAAAACGAAAAAACGACAAAATTTTAGCACTCGATAAAATGAAAAATATGAATTTACTGTTAAAATTCAAATTTTTTTCAAAAAACACTTGATTTTTTTGCCGTATCGTATTAAAATAGGCGTAGCAATTAGCACTCAATGCTTTTGAGTGCCAACAATATCGCTAAAAATTTATCATTAAAATAAACGGAGGAATCCATCATGACACTCAAGCCTCTTTCCGACCGCGTCGTTGTGACCATGGTCGAAATGGAAGAAACCACAAAGAGCGGCATCATTCTCACCGCTTCCGCAAAAGAAAAACCCCAGGTTGCAGAAGTCATTGCTGTCGGCCCCGGTGCGGTTCAGGACGGTAAGCTCGTTCCCATGACCGTAAAGGTTGGTGACAAAGTCATCACAAGCAAATATTCCGGCACAGAGATCAAGCTCGACGGCAAGGATTACATCATCGTTTCCCAGAGCGACATTCTCGCAATCGTAGAATAATTTATTTTTAGGAGGAATACGCAAAATGGCAAAGACAATTTTGCACGGTGTTGACGCAAGAAACGCGCTTCAGCACGGCATTGATAAACTCGCAGATACCGTTAAGATCACAATGGGCCCCAAGGGCAGAAATGTTGTTCTTGACAAAAAATACGGCGCACCCCTCATCACCAATGACGGTGTGACCATCGCAAAAGAAATCGAGCTTGAAGACAGCGCTGAAAACATGGGCGCACAGCTCGTAAAAGAAGTTGCAACAAAGACCAACGATGCTGCAGGTGACGGTACCACCACCGCTACCCTTCTCGCACAGGCCCTCATTCGTGAAGGTATGAAAAACGTTGCCGCAGGTGCAAACCCCATGGTGATCCGCAAAGGTATCTCCAAGGCTGTTGACAAAGCGGTAGAAAGCCTTATCAAAAACTCCAAGAAGGTCAGCGGCTCTCTCGACATCGCCAGAGTTGGTGCGATCTCCGCAGGTGACGAAGAAGTTGGTAAGCTCATCGCAGACGCAATGGAAAAGGTTACTTCCGACGGCGTTATCACCGTAGAAGAATCCAAATCTGCTGAAACCTACTGCGAAGTTGTAGAAGGTATGCAGTTTGACCGTGGTTATATCTCCCCCTACATGGTAACTGACACCGACAAGATGGAAGCTGTTATCGACGATGCTTTCATTCTCATCACCGACAAGAAGATCTCCAACATTCAGGATCTCCTTCCCCTTCTCGAACAGATCGTAAAAGCAGGCATGAAGCTCGTGATCGTGGCAGAAGATATCGAAGGCGAAGCACTCACCACCCTTATCCTCAATAAGCTCCGCGGCACCTTCAACTGCGTTGCTGTCAAAGCGCCCGGCTTTGGTGACAGACGCAAAGAAATGCTCCGTGACATCGCGATCCTCACAGGCGGTCAGGTGATCACAAGCGAACTCGGTCTTGAACTCAAAGACGTTACTCTCGCAGAACTCGGTCGTGCACGTCAGGTTAAGGTTACCAAAGACAACACCATCATCGTTGACGGCGCAGGTGATCAGGCTGAAATCGCTTCTCGCGTAATGCAGATCCGTGCCGCTATCGAAACCACCACATCTGAATTTGACAGAGAAAAGCTTCAGGAAAGACTTGCAAAACTCGCAGGTGGTGTTGCTTTTATCAAAGTTGGTGCAGCTACCGAAATCGAAATGAAAGAAAAGAAACTCCGCATCGAAGATGCGCTCAACGCAACCAAGGCTGCTGTTGAAGAAGGCATCGTTTGCGGCGGTGGTGTTGCGTTCCTCAGCACTATCAAGGACGTAAAAGCGCTTCTTCCCTCTGTTGACGGCGACGAAAAGACAGGTGTGAAGATCGTTCTCAAGGCTCTTGAAGAACCCGTTCGTCAGATCGCGGCAAACGCAGGCTTCGAAGGCGCTGTTGTTATCGACAAGATCGTTTCCAGAAATCGCTTCGGCTATGGCTTCGACGCATACAACGAAAAATTTGTTGATATGTTCGAAGTTGGTATCATCGATCCGACCAAAGTTTCTCGTTGCGCTCTCCAGAACGCAGCTTCCGTTGCGTCCACCGTTCTTACCACAGAAGCGCTCGTTGTTGATATCAAAGAACCCGAACCCGCTGCTCCCGCAGGCGGCGCAGGCATGGGCGGTATGTATTAATTGAGGCTGCCGCCTCAAACTCTGCTTGGAGCACTGCTCCAAACAACGCCAAAGGGACTCGTCCCTTTGGAATCCCGATGAGAAAAATACAATAAAATATATGAGGGGAGTATCTGATCGCGTTTTGCGATCGGATATCTCCCTTTTTGCTTTTTTGGAGTTATATCTCATGTTCGCACCAAACGGCATTTCGCCGACCGACAAGAGAGGCGTTCCGGAGGCACCAGCAGTGAGGGCGAATGAACTTGTTCATTCGAGCCGGCTCTTGCAGGCGATCGAACCGCACCAAGCAGAACAAGGAAAAAGCGATAAAACGGCACGTTTTTTGCTTCTCTTTTCGTCCTTTTCTCTTTCAAAAAGAGAAAAGGACATTAAGACGGACTATCGCGGACGCCTATCCCTACCAACAAAAAATATCATACGTCAAGAAAGGATCACACAAATCATGAATTTCACATCAAAAAATATCACATTAAAAAATGGCAGCCCCGCCATTTTGCGTGCGCCGCGCGCATCAGATGCGGCAGAGATGGTGGAATACCTCAAAACAACTGCGGCAGAAACGGAATTTCTCATACGCTATCCCGAGGAATGCCGCTTCAATGAGGAAATGGAAAAAACTTTTTTGGAAAACACAGTAAATTCCAAAAATGACCTCATGATCGTTTGCGAGGTTGAAGGAAAAATTGCGGGGAATTGCCAGATCAGTTTTAATAACCGTATCAAGACCTCTCACCGCGCCACCGTTGGTATCGCGCTCCTCCGTGAATTTTGGGAACTCGGCATCGGCACAAAGCTTTTCGAAGAACTGATCGCAGCGGCAAAAACGCGCGGTGTCAGCCAGATAGAGCTTGAGGTCATCGAAGGCAATGAACGCGCGATACATCTTTATGAAAAAATGGGCTTTACTATCGTAGCGGAAAAACCAAATGCAATTCGCCTCAAAGACGGCACACTTCTGCGTGAATTTTTTATGGTAAAATATTTATAAAAACTTCCGTTTCCACCTAACAAACCTCGCCCCCAAAAGACTTATTGTATGAAAACGCAATCAGAGGAGAGATCAAATGATACATGAGCTTGACAGCATCATCACAGAAGAAATGGATAGGTTATACCGGTTTGCCTATAATCGTTTGCGTAATGAATTCAAAGCAGAGGACGCTGTTCAGGACATCGTTTTAACGGCATACCGGGCGTACTCGCGACTAAGGGATAAGGAAAGGACGACGCCATGGTTATGGGGCATTGCGCGCAATGTCGTTCTGCGCGCCTTCAAGCCCTCGCCCGAAATACCGATGGACGAGATCACGATCGTCGACATCGCAGGCGTCAGCTATGAAACGCCCGAAAGCGCGATCCTTCGTAAGCAGGATATCACGAAGATCCGTCGCGCGATCTCTTTCCTTGCGAAAAATTATCGGGACGTTTGCGTATTATATTATCTCGAAAATAAAGATTATCATACCATCGCAAACGAGCTGAACATTCCGCTTTCCTCCGTGAAATGGCGTTTGAACCAAACAAAAGTACAATTAAAAGAGGAGTTTAAGAAAATGGAATATATGGAGCATGGTTATCGAAAAGCGATTCCCTTGCGATTTAACTTTGGTGGCTGGGTTGGTAAATTGGATAGCGCCAAGGGCAATTATGACGGCGCGGATAAAGCCTTGAACGGTCTTTTGCCGCAGAATATCTGTCTTGACGCCTATGAAAAAGCCAAAACCGTCACAGAAATCGCATCTGATCTCGGCGTGGCGGCGGATTACATTGAAGAAGCGCTCGAAAAGCTTGTCAAAACACAATGTGTCAAGCAATCAGCAAACAAATATCAGACGGCGTTCCCTATCTGGAACAAAACAGCAAATGAAGATGTTTACGGCGGCAATCTGCGTTGTGCCGTTGAAGCGGCAAAGGAAATTCTCGATGATATTTACGCCTGTGCCGATGCAATCAAAAAAGTCGGTTTCCATGGCGCAGACCGCAATATCGAAAAATTGATCTTGTTTCTCATCGGTTTTGTTTGTGATAACACAGAAGAAGATTTTTTCCCTTCGGAAAAACTCCCTTTTTTGGGTGATGATAAAGGGTGGTTTATCCTTGGCACCACAGAAAAGCTTTTCACCGACTATATCGGTGGTGGCGGCATCAATTCCTGTGGCTCCATGTTTGAGCTTCGTGAATATTATTTTTCTCAGCGCTTTACCGAAGACAACCGCAGCTTCCGCACCGAGGAACAAAAAGCGTTCTATTCTCTCTATCTTGGTGAAAATATCACCGATGAGTATTCCCTTTCCAAGCTCTTGGAATCCGGCAAAGTCGCAAAAACGGAAAGCGGCTATCAAATCACCGTCCCCGTCATCAGCCGCAAGCGCGGCGAATTCACAGGTCTTATGGAAGCGCTCGCACCTGTCTTTGAAAAAACGAATACCTTACAGAAAAAGATCGTTAACCGCTCTAAAGAAACCGTCAAAAAACACATTCCCTCCCATTTGACATCACAAGTCGACTTTTTCGGAGTGTATTGCGCGCACAGCGTGTTGGAAAGCGCTCTTTTTGAAGAGCTGATCTCTCGCGGCACCGCCATCACGCAAGACATGGCAACATGGTATATTGTGAAATAGAATGTCCCATTTGGGACGCCGTCCCAAACCCTGCCAAGGGACTTATCCCTTAGGGATCCCTACAAAAAATCCACCTATGTTTTGGGCATAGGTGGATTTTTTCATATTAAGTTCCAAGGAGGAATGCTCCTTGGCGGGGCGTGGGGTGGAATCCCACATTAAGCAGCTTTCTTTTTCACAACGAGCTTGATCACCACGAGTGTGCCGATGGTGAGGGCTGTGGAGAAAGCAAGGCAGATCCACGCATTGGGAACGAAGCCTGCAAGGATAAAGGAAGCGAAGGAGATCGCCGCCACGGTGATGGCATAAGGAAGCTGGGTGGAAACGTGATCAACGTGGTTGCAGTTTGCACCTGCGGAA
>JBGVIG010000444.1:0-4990 GCA_045122995.1 Eubacteriales bacterium
CACGGAGGTTGATGAAGAAACGCTTGTAAAAGAACTGAAGCTTTCCAAGGAAAAGATCGAAGCGATTACAGGGCAACCTGTGGAAGCGCTCGCGTATCCGAACGGACTTTATAACGAAACAGTGGAAAAAGCGGCAAAAAAAGCGGGATATCATTATTGCTACACTACCGATGTGCCGCAGGAATCGTATTATCCGAACACGCGCTTGCCGCGTGACTACGTTTCCAGAGATATGACGGCAGAGGATCTTGCGGTTCTTTTCCCACAATAATAATAAGGAGAGATTTTTATGGAACAGATGAGGCTTCCGAAAACGATTTATACAGGCAAGTGGCATGGCGGTCACATTCAAGGTATTGCCGTGGATAAAAATCGCCAATATATGTATTGTTCTTTCACGACAGAATTCGTAAAGCTCGATATGCAAGGCAACGTGATCGGTTCGGTCAAGGGTTTTACGGGGCATCTCGGTTGCATGGCGTATAACGCGGAAAACGGCAAGGTTTACGCTTCTCTCGAATATAAAAACGATGCCATCGGGCGCAGTATTCTCAATAAGCTCGGTATTGAAAACGATATCCAAAATGCTTTTTACGTTGCGATTTTTGACGTGGATAAGATCGATCATCTCGACATGGATTTTACGGAAAATGACGTGATGAAGACCGTTTGGCTGCGTGAAGCGACAGAGGATTATCTTGCGACTTGGGAAGAAGACGGCAAACGTGTGGAGCATCGCCACGGTGCTTCGGGTATCGACGGCATCACTTTTGCGCCTGCGTTTGAGGGCGAGGGTATGCGTCTTCTTGTGGCTTATGGTATTTACGGCGACGTGGAACGCGAAGACAATGATTATCAAGTGCTTCTTTCTTACCGCCCCGAAGCGCTCGTGCCGTATGAGGACGTTCTTTCCGCCGACCATATCCACACGAGCGGTCCCGAAAAGGCAGATGAAAAATACTTCGTCTTCACAGGAAACACCAACTGGGGCGTGCAAAACGCGGAATACGATCCCGAAACAGGCAATACCTTTCTTGCTGTTTATCCCGGCAGAAAAGAACAATATCCCAATTTCAAAATGTTCGCGATCGACGGCAAAAAAGCACCTCGCCTCGAAAAGCTTCGCGGCTACAAAAACGGTGAAGAGGGAAAAGTTCTCTCACTTGCTGAAACACCAAACGGTGCAAACGGTATTTACGGTTCTTATTTCCGCTATGGTTCGACAGGTATGATCGCGCTTGGCGGTGGACTTTTCTATTTTTCTGAGGATCATAACGGCGATGGGTATTGGGATTCTGAAATCTGTCTTTATCGCTACACGGGCGAAGGCCGCCTTTTTGAAAAACTTTGATCTAATTGAAAAAATATAAAAGGAGGGCGCATGGAAGAACTTAAAAAAATTGTTGCGAAAAATATTACTGCCTTGCGCACAGCGAAGGGAATGACACAACTGGAGCTTGGCACTGAGATCAGCTACTCCGATAAAGCGATCTCCAAATGGGAAAGAGGCGAATCTATTCCCGATGCATTTGTGCTTTTGAAGCTCAGTCGCATCTTCGGCTGTACGGTGGATTATCTGCTCACCGAGCACGCCGAGGGCGAAAAGCCGAAAGCGGAAAAACCACGCACCAATCACATTAGTCTTTCGCTCATTACGATTATCGGCATTTGGACATTGGCATTGCTCGTATTTGTGGTGCTGGTGCTGACAAAGATCGTTTATCCGATGATCTTTGCTTATGCGGTCATCGTTTCGCTGATCGTGCTTCTCATTTTCAGTTGTATTTGGGGAAAAAGGCTTTATAATCTCATCATCATCTCCGCCCTGGTCTGGAGCATCATATTGACGGTGTATTTGCATTTTGTGATGTTTGCCTTAAATCCGTGGCAGATCGTCACGCTTGGTATTCCTGCCCAACTCATCGTAATACTTTGCTTCCAGCTTCGCAGACGAAAAAAATCAAACTGAAATCGCAAAAATGTGTATAAATAATGCAAAAAGTGGCAACTCTACGATTCGTAGAGTTGCTTTTTTCGTTTTGTAGAGGAATTTTTACCTTATTCTACGCGCGACGCGCGCGTGTGTAGAGGGCGCATGTGTTTCGTAGGTTGCTTTTTGCGGTGCGCATGGGTATACTGAAATTGTAATTCAAAACAAAAACGCAGTGATGAAAGGAATTTTCAGTTATGGTTGCAAGTCAGACAAATATGGATAGACATGAAAAAATGAATAAGGTGGGAAATGCTTTTGCGAAGCTTATTCGCGTTTTGACGATCCCGCCGCTTCTCGTGAGCGCACTCATGGTGCTGCTTTACGTCCAGGTTCCCGCGATGTTTCGCGGTATTGGCGATCTTTTTGCTGTGATCGCAGCACTTGCCATCGTTCCCACATTGGCGTATCCTCTCCAGCCCTTGATTCCGAAATTTCGCGGAACAGGCAGAAAAGGTCAGCGTACACTGGCGTTTATTATGAGCTTTATCGGCTATACAGGCGGTTTTATTTTCGCGCTTGTTTCCGGTATCACAGCAGAACTTCGCATCGTTTTTATCGTGTATTTTCTTTCGATGCTCGTGCTGGTTCTTTTCAATCGCTTTTCAGATTATCATGCCAGCGGCCATGCGTGTGGACTCATGGGCCCGCCCCTTTTCGCGATGTATTATCTCGGCATATCTTGGATCTTGCCTTGTGTACTTTTGGGTGTGGCGGTGGCTTGGTCTTCGCTTCATCTGAAACGTCATAACGCAAAAGAGCTTTTGCTCGGAGCGATGTGCTCGGCGCTTGCTTTTAGCGCTGTTGTCTGCGTATATGCATTCTTTTGATGATCCGATCAATATCAAAACAGCGGGGAATTTTCGATTCCCTGCTGTTTTTTATTTGATAAGATTCAATATCAAGAAAAGAATTGTTGACGATTTCTCATTTTAATGATATAATACCATTAGTGGCATATTTGTCAAGTTGAAATTGCAAATCCCTCTGCTTTTTGTGGATTTTTATCAATAAACAGAAAGGAATCTCTTACTATGAAAAAACAGACACCTCTTTTGGAACGCCGCCGCAGTGGTATTTTGATGCCTATTTTCTCTCTCCCGGCACCGCATGGCATCGGTACGTTCGGCAAATGCGCGTATGAATTTGTCGATTTTTTGGAAAAGGCAAAGCAAAGCTATTGGCAGATCTTGCCGCTTGGCCCCACGGGCTATGGAGATTCCCCTTATCAAGCGTATTCCACCTTTGCGGGTAATCCCTATTTCATTGATCCCCCTATGCTTTGTGAAGAAGGGTATCTCACCATTGCGGAATGCGCCGCAGAAGATTTCAGCACCAATGCGGAAAAGATCGACTACGGCAAGCTTTATAACAGCCGTTTCCCGCTTTTGCGCCGTGCGCTTCCGCGTTTCCTTGAAAATACACCTGCTGATTTTGAAGCTTTTTGCAAGAAAAATGCGTATTGGCTTCATGACTATGCGCTTTATATGGCGCTCAAAAATGAAAATGGCGGCAAGCCCTTCGTAGAGTGGGATATGCCGATCCGTTTGCGCAAGAAAAAAGCATTGAAAGAAGCCGAAGAACGCTTGGCAGGCGAAACGATCTTCTGGAAGATGATCCAATATTTCTTTTTCAAGCAGTGGTCTGCGCTCAAAGCGTATGCCAATAAAAAAGGTGTTTCCATCATCGGTGACTTGCCGATCTACGTTTCGCCCGATAGCTCTGACGTCTGGGCGGCGCCCTCGCAGTTTGAACTTGACGAAGAAGGCAGAATGATCCGCGTGGCAGGTTGTCCGCCGGACGCTTTCACAGCAGACGGTCAGCTTTGGGGCAATCCGCTTTATCGCTGGGACGTGATGAAAGAAGATGGCTTTGCTTGGTGGTGCCGCCGTATGAAAGCCGCATCTCAGCTTTATGATGTGGTGCGTCTTGACCATTTCCGCGGCTTTGCCGGCTATTATACGATTGAAGCCGGTCGCAAAAACGCAAGAAAAGGCAAATGGGAAGATGGCCCCGGCATGGACCTTTTCCGCACGATGAAAGAAAAACTCGGTGATATCGACATTATCGCAGAAGACCTCGGTTTCCTTACTCCCGACGTATATCAGCTGTTGCATGACAGCGGCTATCCCGGCATGAAGGTGCTGCAGTTTGCCTTTGGTGATCCGAAAAACGAAAGTGAATATCTCCCCCACACCTATCCAAAAAACTGCGTGGCATACGTTGGCACGCATGATAACGAAACGGTGCTTGGTTGGCTTAAAAATGCGAACGCTGTGACGAAAAAGCAGGCAACCGATTACTTGCGCCTGAACGAAAAAGAAGGACTTAACTGGGGTGCGATGCGCGCGGCGCTTGCTTCTCCTGCAAACACCGTTATTTTGCAGATGCAGGATCTTCTCGGTCTTGGCAACGAAGCTCGTGTCAATGAGCCTTCCACGCTCGGTAAAAACTGGACTTGGCGCGTGAAAAAAGAATGTATCAACGATTGGCTTGCAAATCTGATTCGTTTGGATACCGAGCTTTATTTCCGTGATGCCAAAACAGAAAAGCCAAAGAAAAAATAAATGCTGAAAAAGAACCCCGACAGATTTTCTGTCGGGGTTTTGTTGCGTTATTTTGCAGAATGCTTTTTGTAAGCCTTTGCAAAGGGTGTGATATCGGGTTCACCGTGGAGCGCGATATAATCCTCGCCGAGATAACAAGCGAAAGTGGAAATATCTTCAAAGCCGAGCGAGCGATAATAATCAAAATCCGCAAAAATGACGGCTTCATCTGCCGTGAAGGCTTTTGGCGGCTTTGTCCAGTTGGAGAAAAGGGAATTATCCAGCCAATAATCGAGAACTTTTGCGTTTTCTTTGCCGAAAAAGTCAACAAGCGCTTGCAAATGACGGTTTTGCGAATGATTTTTTTCGTCTGTGGCATCGGAAAGCGGTTTGTGAAAATCGCGATCAATGGGCGCATATTCGAGGAAGATGCCGTCCGCAGGTCGAACCTTTT